>JBAUXQ010000920.1:0-3993 GCA_049584355.1 Roseiarcus sp.
CGGCTGCGGCTTGTCGAAGCGCACGCCAGCCCCGACGGCCGTCGCGGCGGCGAGCGGCGCCGGTTCGGCGACGTCGAACGGAGCGCCCGAGTCCGCGACCAGCGCCGCAAGCTCCTTCAAGGCCCGGATCTGATCGGAAACGACCCGCCGCATCGCTTCGGCGGTCTCGCTTGTCTCCTGTGGCAGATCGAGGACGCCGCGGCGCAGTTCCTGTCGCGTCTCATCGAGCTCGCGTTGAACCTGGCTCGCCATCTCCTTCACCTCGCCCACCGATTGGCGGAAACGGTCGGCGGCGTGCTCGAGGGCGCCGGCGAGCTGGGTGTTGGTCTGCTCGAGGGTCGCTTGCAGCGTTTGCGCGGTCCGCTCGCGCTCCTTGGCCGCGGTGTCGCGAATGGTTTCGAACTGGCCGGCGACGGCGATCGACGCGCCCCTGGTGGCCGAGGCGAGGGTGGCGCTGATCTCCTGGGCGCGAGCCTGCGCCCTGGCGAAGCTGTCCTCGACGTTGGCGGCGAATCGCCCGAGCGTCGCCTCGAACGCTTCGCTGCGGCCGGAGAGATCGCCGATGAGCGCCTGCAGACTGCTTTGACGATGTTCGAGCGCGAAGTCGAGCGAGCGCTGTTGCTGGGTGAGATCCCGTCCGGCCGCGGCCAGGGTTTCCGCGTGCTGGGCGATCTGCGCGGCGACCGCGCCGGCGTCGGACTGGGTGGTCGCGGAAATCCGGCCGAGCGTCGCGACCTGCGAAGCGATGGCTCCGAGCGCATGCTGGAATTCGTCGACCCGCGCCGCGAGCCCGCTCTGGACGGCGGCAAGCCGGTCGCCGGCCGATCCGATCGCCCGATCGATCACGGTGCTGGTCTCTCCGAGATTGTCGATCACCAGCGTCAATTCGTTGCGCAGCCGGTCGCCGGCGCCCGAAAGCGCCCCGACCGAATTTTCCGCGCTGCGGGCGACTGCGTCGCCCAGCGCGGCGCCTGACGCTTCGACCTGCTCGGTCAGCTGCCTCAGCAACCCGTCGATCGTCTCGGCCGAGCGATGGGTCGCTTCAGCGGCGACGTTGCGCAGCGTTTCGCTTGAATCGGCCACTTCGGAGCGTAGTTGTCCGGTGAGCGCGCTCAGGGCGCGGACGGGATCGGACGCGCTGCCGTTGACGGCGGCGATGAGCTCATCGGTCCGCCGGGTCAGCAGAGCCGCGAGGCTCGCCATCTGCTGGTCGAGCGTCTGGATCGCGCGTTCGCCGACGCCCGCGATCCGCGCCGACACATCCTCGCCGCGCTCGCCGAGCGTGGCCACCAGGTCAGCTCCCTTGCCTTCGATGACCTCGCGCAGGTCGTCGACCCGCGCTCTGATCGCGCCGGCGACGCTGGCTCCGCGCGCCGCCCAGGTCGAATCGGCGTCCGAGGCCGTTCTCGCCAGCGTCTCGCTCATCGCCTGAATGCGCCCCGCCAGCCGTTCATCGATGCTCTCGGCGTTGCGGTTGGCCGCCTCGACCAGGTCGGCCAGGCGCGAATCGATGATCCGCGCGCTTTGATCCGCAGCCTCGGAGAGGGCGGCCAGGCGCGCGTCAAAGGCCTGCGCGCTCTGTCTCGTGGCGTCGACGACGACGGCCCGGTGCGAGTCGAATGCGGCGTCCATCGAGGCTTTGTGCAGGTCGAGCATGCCGGTGACGCGCTCGGCGTGATCGCCGACCTTGTCTTCCAGCTCCGCTCGGCTCGTATCGAAGCGCCGGCTCAAATCCTGCATCGGCGCGACGACCTGGTCCTTGAACTGATCGACGCTGACGCCGAGCGACCGGGACACCTCTTCGACCCGGCCGGTCAAGGTTGCATTGATGTCGCGGGCGACCGTCGACAGCGTCTGCGTCAGCTCCTCCGCCCGCCTTTGCAGGGTTTCGCCGATTTCCGCCGATTTGGCGTCCATGCCTTGTGTGAGCTCGCGACCGCCGTCGCCGAGCGCCTTGGCGGTCTCGAGCGTATTGCGGGCGAGCGTTTCCGTGAGCGCGCGGCCGCGCTGGGCGAGCGCGTCCTCGATCCGCATGAGCAGGCTTTCGAGCGTCGTCGAGACGTCCCGCAGTTTCGCCCCGGCGCGCTCCTCGACGGCTTGCAGACGAGAGTCGAACAGGGCGGCCGCCTCGTCGTTGCGCTGGCCGAGCTTCTCGTCGATCGCGCCGCCGCGATTGACGAGAGTGTCCTCGATCTGGGCGAGCTTGGCGCCGAGATCGGAAGAGAGCAGAGCGGATCGATCGCCGATCTGGACGACAAGATCGCGCCCGCGCCCGTCGATTGCGCCCTCGAATCGCGCCAGGGCGTCGCCGAGCGACGTCTCGATGCGGCGCGAATGGGAGCCAAGGGCGAATTCGACCGCATTGCTGTGAGCGGCCGTAGCCGCCTCGAACTGATTCGCTTGCGCCGCCGAATGTGTCGCCACCTGATCCGTGTAATCGACGAAGCGCTTGTCGAAGTCATCGCGGCGGGCGTTCATCATCACATCGATGGCGTCGAGATGTCCGGCGATGCGGGCGTTGAGCTCATCGGAATGGACGCCTAAGCGGTCGATGACGTTATGCCCGCTTTCACCGACGAGACCATCCAGCGCTTCCAGATATTCGCGCATGCGCTCGGTCTGCTGCGAAACGGCGTCCACGAGCCTGGCGCCACGGTGGTTGACGATGCCGTCGAAGGCCGTGATCTGCTCGCTCAGCCTATCGTGCACATCGCCCGCTCCATTCGCCGCAGCGGCCGCCGCGTCGCTGGCGAGCGCGGTGAAGCGTTCGTTGATCTGCGCCGTCTCGTCGGTCATTCTGGCCAGCGATCGCGTTGTCGACGCTTCGATCTGCGCCTGGGCGATGGCGCCCTCGGCCGAGATCGCGCCGACGATGCGACGCGTCGATTCGTCGAACAGGGTCTCGAGCGCGCCGTTCTGCGCATCGACCGCGCCGCGCAACTGGGTCTGGCGGGCGTCGAATTGCTCGCCCCAGCGCGCGGCCGCGGCGTCGAGGGTCGCAGCGGCGTCTTCGGCGCGATCCCGGATCAGCAAGGTCAATCGTTCGCTCGACCCGGTCAGCCTGTCTTCCAGGACTTGACCACGCACGACGACGGTGTCGTGAAGGCGGTCGGCGGCGTCGTTGAGGCGCGCGACGAGGCCGTCGCCATGGACGACGATGGTGTCGGAAAGCCCTGCGCTGCCGGCCTCGAGCCGCTCGATGAGCGCATTCGATCGGATGCTGAAGTCGCCGACGACTGCATCGGTCGTCTGGCCGAGCCGGTCGGCGACCAAGTCGCCCTGGGCCCGGATCGCCTCGACGGCCTCAGCGCCGCTCGAGCTGACGCGCCCGACCACATCGTTCGCATAGGCGTCAACGGCGTTGCGCGTCGCCGCCGAGGTTTCGGAGAGCCGATCGGCGACCAAGTCGCCGTGGGCGCGGATCGCCTCGACGGCCTCAGCGCCGCTCGAGCTGACCCGCCCGACCACATCGTTCGCATAGGCGTCGACGGCGTTGCGCGTCGCCGCTGAGGCCTCGGCGAGCTGGTCGGCGACCGAATCGCCCTGGGCGCGGATCGCTTCGACAGCCAGCAAGCTGCTCGAGTTCACGCGGCTGACGACGTCGTCCACATGGGCGCCGACCGCGTTTCGCGTCGCCGTCGAGGTTTCCAGTAGTCGATCGGCGACGGAGTCGCCATGGAAGCGAATCGCGTCGACGGTCTGTGCGCCGCTCGCGCTGACGCGGCTGACCACCTCATCGGCGTATGCCGCCACGGCGCCGCGGCTCGCCGCCGAGGCCTGGGCGAGCTGGTCCGCGACGGCGTCGCCATGCTGGCGGATCGCGTCGACGGTTTGCGCGCCACTGGCGCTGACGCGGCCGACAACTTCATCCGCATAGTCGGCGACGGCGCCGCGCGTCGCCGCCGACGCCTGGGCGAGAAGGGCGGCGACAGAATCGCCTTGCAGGCGAATCGCGTCGACGGTTTGCGCGCCGCTGGCGCTAACGCGGCCGAC
>JBAUXQ010000921.1:0-1997 GCA_049584355.1 Roseiarcus sp.
GAATTCAGGCGGCGCCTTGAGCCAAGCCGGCGTGTCGGCCTTCGGCATGCTTGGCGCGAAGCCGAAACGCCAGGATGAGCAAGAGAACGCCAAAAACGAGCGCGTACGCGCCGAGCCACCAGGTCAGCACCAACGCGCCGATCAGCGGCGCGATAATCAGGAGGACGCCATAGACAAACGACGCCAGTCCGCCCAAAGCGAGCCACCATCGCCCATGGTCCAGTTGCAGGCGAAACGCCGCCGCGGTCATCAATCCGCCTGTGACGATCGCCCAGGCCGCGACCAGCAGCACGAATATGACAATCGTCAAGCCCGGCCACAGGAAGGCAAGCACGCCGGCCGCGATATCCACTACTCCCTCCAGCACCAGAAGACCCCAGCGCTCATGTCGCCTGGCCGACCGAACCGCCGCGACAATTGCAAGCACCCCGTCCACCAGCGCGTAGGCGGCGAACACGATCACCAGCGAGAGCATGGTGACGCCGGGTAGCACCAGCGCGATGACGCCAAAAACGATGGCGAGCACGCCTCTCAGCGCCATCGCCCACCAGTTTCGCGCCAGCGCTTCGCTCATATTCGAGTCTGCCCCGGACATGAAGGAAAATTCCGACTGTCCTGTGAAGCTTGCGCTCATATCGCGCTCCCATCTGCCGCGTATCGAGTTTCATCTTCGGGATGATTGCTTCACGACGGAGAACTTCGCCTTGACCGTCGTCAACAATTGCGCAGGCTAGCCGGCCGCTGTCACAGGAAGGCCGTCGGGGGCGCTCGATGCGCGCTTACCGGTTGTCCGCGGGGACTTTGGACTCCGGCACCGCCTCGCTCCCCGATCACCTTAGGTACGAACTCGGCGGCGTCGAGCTTCTCGCCCGGACCTCGCGCAGGAAATCCTCGGGGCGGGAGAAAAAAGAATTCTCAACCAGAACGCCGCCGATCACAGCGACCGGATGAGTGCGGAGGATGTCGATCGCGAGATTGGCGTCCACCAGGTTGGCGTCATAGGCGCAGATCACCGGATCGTCATAGTTGGGCAGCACCTCGTTTAGCCGCATCTCGTATTCCATGAATTCGTTGGCGCCGCCCCAATCCGCGCAGGTGGTTTCCGCGTGCGCGACCATGCGTGTCAACGGAAAGCCGAGCGAGGTTCCTGTCCTGAGAACCTCCTGGATGAGAGCGAGCATGGCTTCCTTATTGAACTTGCCGCCGCGCGTGTAGGTGTCCTCCGAGGCTGCGACTTCGAGCTGCCCGCTCTTCTGCGTCGCCGCGACGTCGACCCCCGCGGCGCTCAGCCGGTCCAGATGCCCTCGCCGGTGCTTGGACGGAAGCACGTGAAAGGCGCGGTGTCCGCAACTGATGCCTTCGCAGATGAAGGGCAGCAGCGTGCCATATTCATCATTCGGCGAGCTGAAAAAGGCGCAGACGTGCCGGTGCTGGCGCAGCACCGAACGCGCGAACGGAATAGGCGCTGGAGATGAACCCATGCAAGGCTCGCTTCCGGCACGCTTACACGGCGACAGGGAGCATGGCTACGAGCGTACTGTGGCGCAGTTTATCGCGAAAGGAAGCGCTCATACGAGCTACGCCGATTACGTAATATCCCTCAATTGACTTGGTCTCTACCGCCGAAGCTGCCGAGGACCCCGACCGGGTGAGTGCGCAAGATGTCGAGCACGAGATGGGCGTCCAGAGAAGGAACACGCAATCGAGTTTTGTCGACTAGGTTTTTCCCCATATTGACCGGTGGCGGAGCAGGAGATTTCACACCGCCAATCGCGCGACCATGGCGCCGTCTTCGTCCGTCACGGTTATGGCATAACCGCTCCAGTCCCCTTCTTTCGTCAGTTCCGCCGCCAGAACTGAGGCGCGCGCGATCGCTTCCTCGCGCGAGGAGAACACCTCGCCCGTCTCGTCCAAAAATTGGCCGCCATTGATGACGTGGAAGTAATATCTTCTTCGGCGTGCGCTTACTTTCGGATTCGGCTTCGATTGGGTTGGGC
>JBAUXQ010000922.1:0-9102 GCA_049584355.1 Roseiarcus sp.
GCGCAATATATGGACCGATAGCGCGCTGAAGGCGAGAGGGGCCGCCCTCCTACCCCGTCACCTCGAGCGCCAGCCGCCCGCTCAAGGGCTGGCCGTATTCGCCGGCCGCCTCGACCACCACCCGATAGGTTCCCGGCGCCAGATCGGCGGGCAGGCGGGCGGTCCAGATGTGGGAGGAATTGTCGGCGCTGACCCAGGGTTTCTTGCTCGCCTCGTTGCGGGCGAACACTTCCTGGACGAACGGATCGGGCCGAGCGCGGCGGGTCATCTCAACCGGAGCCCGGTCGCCGATGACCATCTTGACCCTGGTCTTGTCGCCGCCGTCGAACACGTTGGCGATCAATGTAGAAGCGCCCAAGGCGTCGTGCGGCACCGGCGAACTCAGGAGCTGCAGCTGACGGAAATCGCGGTCGGCGTCCTTGCTGATCCCGTGGAAGCGGCTGTCGATCGACAGTCGCATCTGCCGTCCGTTCGGCTCTTTGGCCGGAACGAAGCGGGTCCGATAATCAAGACCGTCGACCGAAAGGATGTGGAAGCCGTTCGGCGAGCCGTCGCGGCTGTCGGCCGAGGCCACTCCGCGATGATCGTAGGGCCCGCTCCACCACGACCCCGACAGCGCCGTCAGAATGTGCTGGTGGTGAGGCGTCCCGCCGTTCCAGCCGTCGGCCGCGTCGAAGTAATGATGCTCGGTCGTGTGGGTGTGGCCGGCGAAGCTGACGGTGAAGCGGCGGCCTTCGAACAGGGAGAAGAACGCCTCCCGATCCTGGAGGTTCTGATAGGGTTCGTCGTCGAGAAAAGTGCGGATCGGGATGTGCATCACGACGACGACCAGAGTGTCTTCCGGCGTGTGGGCGAGCACGTTGCGCACGAACTCGAGTTGCCCCTCGTCGAGCCTGCCCTCGTACTTGCCCCCTCCCCCCGGCTTGTGTGGATCGAAGCCCAGATAGTTCACGTCGTCGAGCATCAGGAAGAGGGTCTGGGCATAAAAGAACGCGTAGTAGTTGGGGCCGAAGACGCGCTTGAAAGTCTCGCGGCTGTACCGGCGGTCTGGCGCTTCGAGATTGAGATCGTGATTGCCGCCGATGTTCCACCACGGCAGACCAATCGTGCCGAATATCGCGTTCGAGCGCGGATAGAGCGACAGGTCGTCGAACATGATGTCGCCGGCGGTGAGGCCGAACCTGGCGTCGACGCCCGCCAGCGCCTGGATCAGGTCCTCGCGGATGAAATCGACTTCCGCCCCGGTCTCGGGCTGCGGATCGGTCACCAGCACGACGTCGAACGCCTTGGGCTCCTCCTGGCGGCGAAGCGCGAAATCGACCGAGGCCGGCAAGGGCCCGGTCGGCGCGAGACCTTCGAAGGTCAGGTTCAGCTCCGGCGGCGAGCCCTTGGGCTGATGATGGCGGTAGAAGCGGGGCAGATTGGTCTCAGGCTCGAGCGGCGGCATGAAGCCTGCGGGCTTGACGACGAAGATTGTCGCCTCGTCCGGCAACGGCAGCGTGTAGCGTCCGTCCGCGCCGGTGACCGCGATCTCGCGGCCATTGGAGACGAGGACGCCGGCGAGCCCCCGGTTGGCTGCGCTGGCTACGCCCGAGCCGTCCAAGTCCTCGAACACCAGCCCCGAGACTTGCGATCCCTGCGCTTCCTGCGCCGCCGCGCCGCGCGGCTCGATCGCCGCCAGCGCAAGCCCGCCCGCCGCGCCAATCAGCACCTCGCGCCGCGTCACTCCATTACTAAGCCATTCGGACATTGCCGGACCTCCGATTGTTGATCTTGAAGAAATGACCCGAGCGTGACGCCATCATGAAGCGCGCCAGCCGACGTGGCGAGGCCTTCCGCCGACCTGCCCCCGGCGCCTTCCGGCCTAAGCCCCGATCTGTCCCCGATGGCGCAGGAACGCGTCGGCGAGGACGCAGGCGACCATCGCCTCGCCGACCGGCACGGCGCGGATGCCCACGCACGGATCGTGCCGGCCTTTGGTGACGATCTCCGTATGCTCGATGGCCCGGGTGACCGTGCGGCGGGGCGCGAGGATCGAGGACGTCGGCTTGACCGCGAACCGGGCGACGATCGGCTGTCCGGTCGAGATGCCGCCGAGGATGCCGCCGGCGTGGTTGGAGAGAAAGCGCGGCTGGCCGTCATTGCCGCGGCGCATCTCGTCGGCGTTCTGCTCGCCGGAGAGCTCGGCCGCGGCGAAGCCGTCGCCGATCTCGACCCCCTTGACAGCGTTGATCCCCATCAGCGCCGCGGCGATTTCCGCATCGAGCTTGCCGTAGATCGGCGCGCCCCAGCCTGCCGGAACGCCGTCGGCGACAATCTCGATCACCGCGCCGATCGATGAGCCGGCCTTGCGGATGTCGTCGAGATATTCGGCGAAGCGCTCGGCGGCGGCGGCGTCGGGGGTGAAGAACGGGTTCCGTCCGACCTCGTCCCAGTCCCAGCGGGTCCGGTCGATCCTGAGTTTCCCCATCTGCACCAGCGCCCCGCGAACGCTGACGGCAGGCGTCACCTTGCGGGCGACAGCTCCCGCCGCGACCCGCGCCGCTGTCTCGCGCGCCGAGGCGCGGCCGCCGCCGCGATAGTCGCGGATGCCGTATTTTGCGTCATAGGCGTAGTCGGCGTGGCCGGGTCTGTACTTGTCCTTGATCTCGCCATAGTCCTTCGACCGCTGATCGACGTTGTCGATGAAGATTCCGATTGGCGTTCCGGTCGTCACCTGCCGGCCCGTCGCTTCCTCCGCCATCACGCCGGAGAGGATGCGCGCCTCATCCGGTTCGCGGCGCTGGGTGGTGAAGCGCGAGGCGCCGGGCCGGCGCCGATCGAGTTCGGCCTGGATGTCGGCGACTTCGAGCGGGATCCGCGGCGGGCAGCCGTCGACAACGCACCCGATCCCCGGCCCGTGACTTTCGCCGAAGGTGGTGACGCGGAAGAGGCGCCCGAAGCTGTTATGGGACATGACGGACCTGAGGGGTACATACGGGAGAGCCGTCGCCTGCGTCAAACTCGGCCGGGCCGGCGCCGAATCCGCGCCCAATTCCCGCCACGCTATATTCATTGCCAATTCATCTTGACGGGCGCATGCCCCGCCCCGCAAAAGCCAAGAGTCGAACGGCTCGCATGGAGACTGTACAATGCTGAAGACATTCGCCGCGATCGGGATCTGCGCCGCAATCGCATTTGCGCCTCTCGCCGCCCTCGCCCAGACCGACACGACCGCTCCGGCCGCCCCCGGCGCCGCGCCCGCGGCCACCGACGCCATGGCGCCCGCCAAGAAGCCGATGAAAGCCAAGAAGCACATGGCCAAGAAGGCGAAGAAGTCAACCGACGCGATGGCGCCGGCGGCTCCGGCCGCCCCCGCGCAGTAATCGTCAAGCGACGATCGAAGTCACCGAAACGAGCCGCCCCATCCAATCGATGGGGCGGCTTCGTTCCGCCCGGGCTCGTCACTTCCCCAGCGTCCTGCGCCATGACAGACTCCCGGGCGATCCGGGGGGCGGCGCAATGGCCGGCGCAGAGTTCTGGTACGAGTTCGCAAGCACCTATTCCTATCCGGCGGCGTTGAGGGTCGCCGCGCTCGCCGAGGCGCGGGGCGTGAGCCTCGTGTGGCGCCCGTTCCTGCTTGGGCCGATCTTCGCTTCGCAGGGCTGGCGTGACTCGCCGTTCAACCTCTATCCCGCCAAGGGCCGATATATGTGGCGCGACCTCGAGCGAACCTGCGAGGCGATGGGCGTCCCGTTCAAACGGCCTGAGCCCTTTCCCCAACCGAGCCTGCTCGCCGCCCGCGTCGCGTTGGCGCTTGAGGGCGAGGAGCGCGCAAACTTTTCCCGTCAGGTCTACCTGGCTGAATTCGGCCGCGGCTTGTCGATCGCCGATCGGACGACGCTCGCGTCCCTGATCGCCGCCTGCGGCGTCGACCCCGCCGCCACGCTCGGGCGCGCCGAAAGCGACGCCAACAAGGCGGCTCTCAAGGCCGAGTGCGCCCGGGCGGCGGAGATCGGCATCGTCGGCGCGCCGTCAATCGTCGCGAGCGACGGCGAGGTGTTCTGGGGCAACGATCGGCTCGAACAGGGGCTCGATTGGGCGGCGCGAGGACGCGTCTGAAGCGCGCTCGACGGGGCCGGACGTCTGGCGACAACGCGGGGGATGACATGGCCTTCGATACGATCGTGCGCAACGCTACGCTCCCCGACGGGCGCAAGGGGCAGGATGTCGCCATCGCCGACGGCCGCATCGTCGCCGTCGAACCCAGAATCGAGGCCGAGGCGGCCGAGACGATCGACGCGCGCGGTTACCTCCTCGCTCCCCCTTTTGTCGATTGCCACTTTCATCTCGACGCGACGCTGTCGCTCGGACTGCCGCGCCTCAACGTCTCCGGCACGTTGCTTGAGGGAATCGCGCTCTGGAGCGAACTCAAGCCGCTTCTCACCCATGAGGCGGTGACGGAGCGGGCGCTTCGATACTGCGATCTGGCTGTGTCGCAAGGGCTGCTCGCGATCCGGAGCCATGTGGACGTCTGCGACGACCGGCTGCTGGCGGTCGAGGCGCTGCTCGACGTCAAGAAAAGAGTGAAGCCCTATCTCGATCTCCAGCTGGTCGCCTTTCCTCAGGACGGCTATTTCCGTTCTCCAGGCGCAGCCCGCAATCTCGAGCGCGCGCTAGATCTTGGCGTCGATGTCGTCGGCGGAATCCCTCATTTCGAGCGCACGATGGCGGACGGCGCAGCATCCGTGCGCGCTCTATGCGAGATCGCGGCCCGGCGCGGGCTGATGGTCGACCTCCACTGTGACGAGAGCGACGACCCGATGTCCCGCCACGTCGAAACGCTGGCCTACGAAGCCCAAAGGCTCGGCCTCGGCGCGCGCGCGACCGGATCGCATCTGACCTCGATGCATTCGATGGACAATTATTACGTTTCGAAGCTCCTGCCGCTCATCGCCGAATCCGGCATCTGCGCGATTTCCAATCCGCTCATCAACCTCACTCTGCAAGGCCGGCACGACACTTATCCGAAGCGGCGCGGGATGACGCGCGTTGCGGAAATGCGCGCGCTCGGCATTCCGGCCGCGCTCGGGCAGGATTGCGTGATGGACCCTTGGTACAGCCTCGGCGGCGCCGACATGCTCGACGTTGCGCATATGGCCGTCCACGGCGCGCCGATGACGAGTCGCGAGGCCATCCGCTGGACTTTCGACGCGGTGACGGAAATCCCGGCGCGAATACTGGGGCTCGAAGGTTACGGCATCGCCGTCGGCGCCCACGCCGATATGGTGCTGCTGCAAGCGGCCGATCCAATCGAAGCGGTGCGGCTCCGCGCGACCCGGCTTCTTGTCATGCGCCGCGGCGAGATCATTGCTCGCACGCCCGCGCGGACGAGCGAGCTTTCGCTGAGGGGAAGGCCGGCGACGCTCGACCCTGCGTCCTATGCGCCCAGCTCGGCTGGCCCTGCGAAGACCTCATCCTGAGGGAGACGCGCATCGATCGGGCGAGGGCGAGGTGTTTTGGGGCAACGATCGGCTCGAAAAGGGCTCGATTGGGCGGCGAGCCGGGGCTAGCGCCGCGATTGGGGCAAAATCCAGGCGCCACGCGCTTTCTGCATGGCCTCGAGGCGACCGGCTGCCACAATTGGCTAGCGCGGAAACAGGGAGATTTTTGCGCCGTAACAGGGAGAACAATAGTTCGGAACACCGAGAATAATCGGCGGAACAGGTACTTTTCACAATCTTGCCCCGATCCGCGCTTCGACCGATCAGCCATGTTCAAGCCGCATGGCTCCATAGGGCCGCGATCGGTTATGAATCCATCTTGAGCGTGACAGTGAAGGCTTCCGCGGGCGCCGGCCTTGCTGAGCCGACGCATCTTCATTTTCCCCACCTTCCGCTTAGGGTCAAAGCTCCGGTGCTGGCGCGGATGTCCACCTTGGGCCGATTCCCGCCCTCCCAGGGGTCCCAGGCTGTGGCAGGACTCGACGTTTTGCGGACCTCGCGGGTCGCGAGCGCGAACGCCGCAAGTGCGATGGCAAGCGCCGCCGCCGGCGCCTCGGGCTTTGGAATGGGCGCCGCGACCAACGTGAGCGCTGATCTGTCCGCTGAGGATCGGGGCCAGCCGCTCCCGTCGCCAGCTCTCACCGCGGCCGAGTATCTCAAGATTCTCAGCCAGAAGACCTCGCCGTCTCATATGTGCTGAACCCGGACAGCCGCTTGCGGCGCGCCACTTCGGCGGCTACGGTTTCGTCACATTCGACCGTCGCCAGCAGCGCCTGCGCCTCGGCGATCTGCGGCAGCTCCGGCGTCGGCGCAAAGCCTTCGAGCGCGCGCGCGAGGGCGTCGTAGGCTTCGAGGGCGCGATTGTTTGCTTGAAAGAGTCTTGCAAGCGGCACGGCGGCGACAAGCTCGTAGGTGCGCGCGCCTTGAGCGCGAGCAGTCTCGATCGCCATGCGGTAGGCGGCCTCGGCGCGCCCTGGGTCCGCAGGCGTCATCGCAAGCAGCGCCCCGGCCCGCGCCCGGTAAAGACGGGCGTTCTCGTAGGCGACCCCGCTGGCGTCTGCGAAGGCGAGCGCCCGGTCGGCGGTCGCGAGCGCGGCGTCGTATTGGCGGGCGGCGAGTTCGGCTTCGGCGAGCGCCGCTTCGCTCGAAGGCAAGTTGTGCCGAACGCGCGACGACTCGAGCGCGCGTCTCGCCTCGCGAAGGCGTTCGACCGTCTTCGCGTCGCCCGTGGCGCGAGCGTGCGCCCACAGCGTGAAGACTTCGCCCGCCGCCAAATAGGTCGGCATGCCGTGCGCGGCGCCGAGGGCTTGTAGCGCCGCGCCTTCACGGGCCACCGCGTCGACGTCGCCGCGACGCATATTTAGCGTGCCCCGGTAGGCGCGAACTATGCAAAGGGTCGGCGGATGGTTCGTGGCCTCCGCCGCGGCGAGCGCGGAATCGGAAGCGGCGAGAGCTTGAGCCGCGTCTCCCAAGAGCCATTTCACTGCGGCGAAATTGGTGAGTGTCACCGCCTCGTGATCTTCGAGAAAACGGAAACGCTCATGCGGATCATCCGGAGGTGGCGGCGCGTCGAGCGCCGCGCGCAACGCCGCTTCGGCCTCGGACAAGCGCCCCTGATAGAGCCGCAGCGTGCCGACTATGCGCAGCGCCGTGCGGCGTTCGCTCGCCTGTCCATGCGCCTCAGCGTCGCTAAGGAAGGTCTCGGCGATTTCGTTCGCCGCGGCGATTTCTCCGGCCACGAGCCGCGTGCCCCAGTCGACAAACATCGCTTCGAAGCGGGCGCGCGAGGAGGCGCCGGAGCTCTCCCATGCCCTTGCGGCGGCGGCGCTGGTCTCGGGGCGTGCGAAGCCCTTGCCAAGCATCAAAGCGCGCGCATAGTTGGCTCGCAACGCCGCCCGCGACTGGCGTTTGCCAAGCGCTTCTTCGACGTCCCCACTCCCGGCCAACTCCGCGAGTGGCGTCTGCGCCTCGGCGTCCGCGCGCGGCGGCGCCTCCTGTCGCTTCGGCGCGCCCTCCCCGTCCGCCATCTCGATCGCCTTGCCGAGATGCGCAATCGCCTCCTGGAACGCCGAGCGCCTCAGCGCCGCGTCGCCCGCCTTGCCCCACCACTCGATGGCCGGATCCGTCTCCCCCGCCTCCGTCAAATGGTGGGCGAGCACTTCCGGCTGTTGCTCGGCAACATCGAAGAAGCGCTCGCGAAGGGCGCCGGCGACGCGGGCGTGAAGCTCGCGCCGGCGGCTCTTCAACAGCGTGTCGTAGACCGCATCCTGTACAAGCGCATGCTTGAACGCGTAGGTCGCCTCGGGCGACGCCCCCCGCCGTGAGGCGAGGCCACAGGCGACCAGCCCGTCGAGCCCGCGCGCAAGCTCGCCTTCGCTCATCGACGCCGCGGCGGAAAGCAGCGCGTGCGAAAACTCGCGTCCGATCGCCGCGCCGACCTGAGCGACTTGCTTGGCGCCGGGCAGTCGATCGAGGCGCTGGATCAGCGTCGCGCTCAGCGTGCTCGGAATGGCGCCTTGCGAGGAAGCGGCAGATTCGAGAGTCGCCTTGGTCAGCTCCTCGATGAAAAGCGGCACGCCGTCGGCTTGCGCGAGGATGCGCTCCTGCAGTTCCGGCGAGATTCTTCGCGCGCCCCTGACCTGCGCAGCCAGCTGCGCCGATTGCCGCCGGTTCAGCCGACCGAGCGTAATCGCACTAACCCCAGCCTGTCCGGCCCAAGGCGGCGAAAATTCCGGACGGCAGGAAACCACCAGCAGGATCGGCTGATCGTGCAGTCGGCTTACGACGCTATCGATGAGTTCGAGCGAACTGGCGTCGGCCCAATGCGCGTCTTCGAACAGCATCAGCAGCGGCGTCTTCTTCGCCGCATTGAAGAGCCGCCTGCGCAAGGCGTCGAAAGTTTTTTGCTTGCGCTGCTGCGGCGTCAGATCGAGGCGCGGATAGCGCTCCCCGCACGGGACAGACAGCATTTCGGCGATTCGCGCGAAATCCTCGGCTGACATCTTGTCTGCCGAGTATAGCGCCTCGAGTTTGCCAAGACGCGCCTCGGGAGGCTCTCCGCTCACGAAACCCGCTTCCTGCTCCCAGCGTGCGATCACTGGGTAGAGCGCGCTGTCCCTGTTGAGGACGGAACAGAAATAGCGCATGCTGACAAGCGCTTCTTGCGCGAGCTCGTCTTCCAGCGCGGCGAGCAGGCGGGACTTGCCGATGCCGGGCTCGCCGGAGAGCAGCGCGAGCCGCCCCTCGCCGGACCGCGCGCCCCGCCAGGCGCTGACGAGCAGGGAAAGCTCCTCCTCGCGACCGATAAGGTCCAATTTCGGGGATGCGAAGATCGCCTCCGAGCGGCTGGCCGCCGACGGAGCAAGAACCTGCCAAATCTCGGTAGACGCCGCACCGTTCTGGCCCGCGAGCGCGAAGCTGCGAAACTGGAAGAGTTTTTCCGCCTGGCGGCGTGCGTCGCCCGAAACGAGCGCCTGTCCGGGCCTGGCGAGCGCGCTGAGGCGCCTGGCCTCATCGGGCGTCTCGCCAAAAATCTCGCCGCCGCCATAGGCGACGACGAGCCCGGCGGCGACGCCGACGCGCGCCCCGCATTCGCCTTGCGCCACGCGCCCGACGAGCG
>JBAUXQ010000923.1:0-8819 GCA_049584355.1 Roseiarcus sp.
CAGGTGCGCCGGGCGATCAGCGGATGGGGCGCAGCGAGGGCCAGCGCTCCACCGGCCAGCGGCGCGCCGTCCGCGATCAGGCGCTGGCCGAGATCGGCCAGAAACCGTTCGGGCGCCGGCGCTTCGGCCGCCGCGTCAACCAGCCAGGCGAGGGTTGAAGATAGCTGCATGGATTGATCATCGGCCGGACTTTGCTTCCTTGTCATCAGCGCTGTCTGCCGGCCGACGCCTTGAACGTCTTTTAGGTAGCTTGGCCGCTCAGCCAAAACATTCAACCAAACGGTTGACCTTCAACAAACGCACGCCCATATTGAGCCCACTTGAACCAGACGCGCCTTAGCTCACCTTCGTTTGAGGAGAATCCGATGGATGAATCGCTCATCGTCCGGCGTGAGACCCAGATCGCGGCTCCGCCCGCCACCGTCTTCGCCTTCCTGACCGATCCGCAAAAGATCCTGAGCTGGATGGGCGCCGAAGCGGAGACTCAGGTCCATCCAGGCGGGCTCTATCTCGTCAAGGACGTTGGCGGACGGCCGGGCCGCACCGCTCGCGGGCAATTCCGCGAGGTTGTTCCGGTCCATCGCCTCGCCTATAGCTTCGGCTGGGACGGGGACGACGCCGTGCCGCCGGGCTCGGGCCTGGTCGAGATCGACCTCCTCGACCGGGACGGCGGCACACTCGTACGCATGACCCACACCGGACTTCCCAACGCCGAGCAATGCGCAAACCACGCCAAGGGTTGGGCGCACTACCTCGGCCGGCTGGGAGTCGCCGCCGCCGGCGGAGATCCGGGCGTCGACGATTTCGGCCGCAGCCTCGCCGTGTGAGGCCCGAGTCCCTGGCGCATGACGAAGCGCCTGAGCGGCCCAATCGCGGACAGGGTCGCCAGGGCCGCTCCGCGGGCGAAGTCGACCGGCGCGAAGTGGCTCAGCAACGCGCGGTTGAGGCCGTCGACCACGCCAGTCCTCAGCACGATGTCCGGCCGCCGGTCGCGTTCGTAGGCGCTCAGAGCCGCTGCCCCGCCGATGTCCCGGCTTGCGTCGCGCGCCTCGACGGCGCAGGCGATGATCGCCTCGACGTCGCGTAGGCCCAGATTGAGCCCTTGCGCGCCGATCGGCGGGAAGACGTGCGCCGCGTCGCCGACGAGCGCCAGCCGCCCGGCGATGATCCTCGGCACGATCTGGCGCGTCATCGGGAAGATTCCCCGCTCGCCCTCTATGCGCATGGCGCCGAGCAGCGACCGCGCCTGACGCTCGATCTCCTCCGCCAGCGCCTCGTTGTCGAGCGCCTCGCGCCGGCGGGCGTCCTCGTCCGCCATCACCCAGACGAGGCTCGACCGGTAGGGCGCGGCGGCGCTGGCCGGCAGCGGCACCAGGGTGAACGGGCCGCCGCGGGTGTGGAACTCGGTCGAAAAATCATGATGGGGAAGACGGTGGGCGAGAAACGCGGTCAACGCGCTCTGCCGGTAGGCATGGATGCGTGCGTCGAGCCCGGCGGCGCGGCGCGCTTTCGAATCCCGGCCGTCGGCGCCGATGGCGAGCCGGGCCGAGATCGTGCGTCCGTCTTCCAGCCGCGCCCGCACCGCGTCGGCGGCGAAGTCATAGGCGGCGACGCCGCTGGCGACGCGCTCGACGCCGGGAGCGCGACCGACCTCGGCCGCGAGCGCTTCGGCCATCCGGTCGTTTTCGATATTCCAGCCGAACGCGTCGAGCCCGATTTCCGCCGCGTGGAACTCGACCGGGCGGGGCGGAAAGAGCGTTCCGGTGTCGTCGATGAGGCGCAGGGACCTGAGGGGCGCGGCTTCGGCGCGCAATCGCGTCCAAAGGCCGAGGGAGTCGAGAAAAGCGACCGAGCGGCCGAGGAGGGCGACGGTGCGTCCGCGTCCGGTCCGCTCCCCGGCGCCGCTTAGGACGACGTCGAAGCCGGCCCGCGCAAAGCCTAAAGCAGCCGCCAGCCCGGCGAGCCCCGCCCCGGCGATCAGCACGTCTGAGGCGCGCGCGGCCGGCGCTTCGCCATTGGTCATCGTTAATCTCCCGCCAGGCTCCCCGATCGGGGAGACGGCGCGGCGCAACTTTGATAAGCCGGAAGCTGCAAGGTCAAGCCGACGCCGGCTGAGCCGCGCATTCGCCGGCGGCGAGGCGGATAGGGCAGGGCATGTCAATCGAAAAGCGGCCCGTTGACGTCGCCCGGGCGGCGGGGTTCTCCGTCCATCTCTTCACCGCCTCGGGCGGGGCGGTGGCGGTGCTGGCGCTTTACGCGGCGATCGAGCGCAATTTCGCCGCCTGCTTCGCCTGGCTCGGCCTGGCGCTCTTCATCGACGGCATCGACGGCACGCTTGCCCGGGCCGCACGGGTGCAGGTGACGGCGGCCGCGATCGACGGCGTCGTTCTCGACCTGGTGGTCGATTTCCTCACTTATGTGCTGGTGCCAGTGGTTGCGCTCTGGCGCTCCGACCTGATGCCGACCGAGGCCTCGTTCTGGATCGGGCTTATCGTCACCATCGCCTCGGCGCTCTATTTCGCCGACACCAGGATGAAGACCGACGATCTATGGTTCCGCGGGTTTCCGGCGACCTGGAATATCATCATCCTCTATCTGTTCGTTCTCCGCCCGCCGTGGGTTGTCAGCGCGTTCATTCTGCTCGCCGCCGCCGCGCTCATGTTCACGCCGATCGTGTTCGTGCATCCGCTGCGGGTGGTCAAGTTGCGCGGCCTCACGATCGCCATGACGGTCGCGTGGTTCGCACTTGCCGCGATCGCGATCGCCGAGAAACTGGCGCCGCCCGCCTGGGTCGGCTGGGGCCTGATCGCAACGGCGGCCTATTTTCTTTGTCTGCCGCTGTTGCGCGATTCGCCCTGGGCGCGCGACTGAGCCAAGGCCGGCGAAAAGTCCGAAGCGCCTTGCGAGGGGAAGCGAATCCTTGGTATAGGCGCGCCTCGCGATGCTGCTTGGCGTCATCGTCGGCCTCGTGGCGGAGTGGCTACGCAGAGGACTGCAAATCCTTGCACCCCGGTTCGATTCCGGGCGAGGCCTCCAATAAGATCCCGCACAGAAACGGCCGCCGGGTTGCCCCGACGGCGGCCGCCAGCCTCAGGATCACGTCGCTGAATGCGCGGCGGGTACATTCCGAGACGGCGGCGCACGGCTTGCCTTGTCCGTTTCTCGCCGGTGGAGCGCGACCTGAACCGGCCATGCGCTCGCGGTCGGCCGGCCGATTCCCGACCGTCGAACCATTCCCGGGCGGACCCGCGGCGAGCCGAACCAGAGTCGTTTACGAACATCTCAGGGGCCGCACAGCGTGCGGGAGCCGGATGCGCCTCCGACCCGACCGGGACGCAACAAGGGTAGGTAGTTCTACCCATTGCCAACCAGCGGGAAGTAATTCTACTCATTACACTTTCATTGCCCTTCCAGTTTTTGTCGCCGCAGATAGAGCCGCACCCGACGGACGGCCCGGGAGTTTTTCAACAGAAGAATTCGGGGGGATCGAAGATGAATATTCGAGCCTTATTTTCCGGGATCGCAATCGCAGGCGCCGCTTCGCTTCTTGCTTGCCCCGCGTTTGCCCAACTGCTTGGGGACGGCGCAGGGGGGTGCCTCGATAACGAAAGGTTCTCCCTTGCCGCCGCCGGGACCGTCTGCGCGAATGTGCAACTGCGCTCTACGGACGGGACGCCGATGGTCTCGGCTCCTTTGCCGGACGTGAGCGCGGGCCCCGTATCGGCCCTTGGCAGCGTCGGCGGAAGTGACAAGGGCCCTCCGCCTCCGCGTCGGCAGACTTCGGCGAAGTCCATCTGGATGGCAGCGCCTTTTTCGGCGTCACCCAGAACCCCGTCCTAGCGGAGGGATGGGCCTTTGCCAGCTTTACCGACGCATTGATCGAGACCAAGAGCGCAAACGCCACTTTCACAGAGTCCGCGGATGGCGTGTTTGAGAACGGGAGGGGCGGCTTGGAGCTTCGCGTGTTGGACTTGACCACGGACCAGCTCGTGATCGACACCTATTACGACATCCTGGGTGACAGCTTTCCCGATCATACGATTACCGAAAACGTCTTTCTTCAGGCGGGAGATACCTACGTCGTGTTCGCCGCCTTCGAGGCCCTGGCGGGCACCGCAGCCAATTTCTCCGACACGGCCTATGAGTCGAAGGCCGACATGAGCAACACCGGCCAGCTCTTCATCGACGCGCCGCCCGGCAGCTTCACCACCCTCAGCGGACATGACTACAGCACGGACGCCGGCGTGAGCAGCGCCCCCGAACCCTCGACCTGGGCGATGTTGCTGCTCGGCTTCGCGGGACTCGCCTTCGCGGGCTATCGAAAGTCGCGAAGGAACGCGCCGATCGCCGTCTGATCACCGACTCTCGAAGCCGCGCCCGAGCGCAGAGTGGCCGCCGAGCCTCGGACGATCACGAAGAGGTTGCGCGTGAGGCGCGTGGGGACGACGGCTAAGCTCTTGCCGCGTCATGGAGCGGTCGTACGGCGGCGGCAGCTACCGGACCGCCGCAGCCGCCGTATAACAAAGGGCGGCCCCAAGGGCGCCGTGAATGCGTGGCTCCGCTGTTCCGGCGCGACGATAGACGGCGTCAGCGGCGGCGGTTGCCTTTTGCTCGGGGTGTCGGCTAGTTAGAGAGGCTGGGGCCGCGCCCCTCCCGTATCGCGGGCAATGAGCCATGGGGGCGCAGATTTCCGCCGAAACAATGCTCGACCGGCGTCTGCACATGGTCAACGGCCAGCTGCGGGCCGGTGGAATCGTCGACAAGCCCCTGCTGACGGCGTTCCTCGAAACGCCGCGCCAGCGCTTCGTCGCTCCGGAATATGAATCGCTCGCCTATCTCGATCGCCAATTGCTGGCGCGGGGCGCGGCGAAACGCAAGCTCATGGAGCCGTTGACTTTGGCGCGGATGCTGCAGGCCGCGATGGTCGTTCCGGGCGATCGCGCCCTCGATATCGGGGGCGGGTCCGGCTATTGCGCAGCCCTCCTCGACGCTCTGGGCGCGAAGGTCGTCATGCTGGAATCGGACTTTGGCGCGGCCGCGGCGGCGCGGGCCGAACTCAAGCGCCGGGCGAATATCGTCGTGGTCGAGGGCTCGCTCGACGGGGGCGCCGCAGATCGCGGGCCGTTCGACCTCATCGTCGTCGAGGGGGCGTTCGCGATCTATCCGGACGGTCTCCTCGCGCTTCTATCCGATCCGGGACGCCTCGTCGGCGTTGATGCGTCCGGGGAGCCGTCGCAAGCGGTTCTCTACGAGAAAATCGGCGCGGCGCTCAGCCGGCGAACGCTGTTCGAGACCGCCGCGGACACCCTGGATGGCTTCCAGCCCGGGGTGAGCTTCGCCTTCTAAAGCTCGGGCGCGGCGAGGGAAGAGGCTCCCTCCCGCGTCAGGTGTCTCATGTTTGCGACGCTCGGCGGAAAAATCACCGCCGATCGGTCGGCTCGCTAAAGTGCGCGTGGCGCGGACAGGATTATCGCCTATGATGGCCCGTTCCGGCCGCTTTCCGCGAGCGGGCGCGATGCGTTGGGGATCCTCTATCGTGGCGTACCGGTTGGCGTCTTTGATTTTCGCGTCGGACATGCGAGTTAGGCGACTGCGAGGGCGTCGACCGCCTTTTTTAGGTTGCGGCGAGGGCGCATGAGGCGACGATGATTAGGGGCTCAGGCGCATTCCAGGAGCGGCGCGGCGCGTCCTGCCGCGCATGGTCGTGGCGCCTATTGCGCGCAGCTCTGCTTGCGACGGCGGGTCTCACGGCGATCGGCGGCGGAGCGGGGAGCGCGGAAACGATCGGCGGCGCGCTCGTCAAGGCTTATCTCACCAACCCCGACATCAACTCGCAGCGCGCGGCGGTCCGCCAGACCGACGAAGGCGTGCCCGAGGCGAATGCTGGCTATCTGCCGAAGGTGAGCGTCGTCGGCAACATGGCGGTGGCTCACGTCACCGGGAACCAGATCATCCCGGGCGAGCCGGCCATCAATTACTCGACCGGCGCCTTTCCGCGCGGCTACGGGGTGCAGGGCACTGAGACCGTTTTCGACGGCTATCAGACGATCAATCGCATCAGGACCGCCGAAACCCAGGTGATGGGGGCGCGCGAACAGTTGCGCAACACCGAGCAGAACACCCTGCTCTCAGGCGTCACTGCCTACATGAACGTGCTCGAAGACACCGCAATTCTGGACCTCGATAACAACAATGTTCAGGTGTTGCAGGAGCAGCTGCGCGAGACCCGGGACCGCTTTACCGTCGGCGAAGTCACCCGGACCGACGTCGCGCAAGCGGAGGCGAGCCTGGCCAGCGCCCAGGCGATTGCACTCAGCGCGGTAGCGACGCTGCAAGCAGCCGTCGCGACCTACCGCCAAGTGATCGGCGATCAGCCGGGAAGCCTCGCGCCGGTCAAGCCGATTGTGAGGCCGTTGCCGAGGACCCTGCCCGAGGCGATTACGATCTCGCAGGTCGAGCATCCGGCGATCACGGCCCAGTTGGATGGCGTCGATGCGGCGCAGCTGCAGATCAAGATCGCTGAGGGCGCGCTCTACCCGCAAGTCAGCGTTTCGGCGAGCGCCTCCAACAATTACGACGTGAACATCACTCCGGGGATGAAGGCGTTCCAGGCCGAAATCATGGGACAGATCACGATCCCGATCTACCAGGGCGGCGCCGAATACGCCTCGATCCGGCAATCCAAGGAAGGTCTCACCGTCCAGGAACTGAGAGCGGATTCGACGCGCGACCAGATCCGGCAGAACGTAGTCGCCGCCTGGGGCCTCAATGAAGCCTCGGTCGGGGTGGTGCGCGCCGCGCGCGCCGCGGTCTCCGCCAATGAAGTCGCGCTGACCGGCGTCCGCGAAGAAGCGAAGGTCGGCCAGCGAACGACCTTGGATGTGCTCAACGCCCAGCAGGCGCTGCTGCAGGCGCGAACTACGCTGGTTCAGGCCGAGCACGACCAGGTCGTCAATTCCTATTCGCTGCTGTCGGCGGTCGGCCGTCTCAACATCCCGACCCTCGGACTTGCGGTCGCTGAATATGATCCGCGGGTGCATTTCGACCAGGTCAAGAGCAAGTGGATCGGGCTCAGGACTCCGAGCGGACAGTGAGATCCTGCGGCTTTCGCGCGTCGCTTGCGGGCGCCGGCTTCGAGCGATTATCGTGCGCGGCGTCGGCGCCCGATTCGGCCATCGGCGACAGCGCCGTTTGATTCCAGAGTCGTGCAAGGCGTATGGCATAAGGCCCCTTGAATGGGGCAGGGCGGTCCGATGAGCGCAGTCAACTCGAATTCCGACGATCGCGACCTCGAGGCGATACGCCGCGCGCAGCGCGCCCACGAGCCGTCGATGGAAGAGATTCTGGCCTCGATCCGCAACATCATCGCCGAGGAGCATGAGCCCGCCCCGGTTGCGGCGCTCAAACCAACGCCGCAGGCCCCGGCTCTCCCATCCGCGCCCCAGATCGTCTATTCGAAGGAGGCGCCCGCGCCGCACCGCAACGCCTCCGAGACCGCCCAGCGGGCGGACCCCGGCGCGCCGACGGTCGTATGGCGCCGCCCGCGGCCGGCTGACTCCATTTCGGCCTCGGATGCCGCCCCGCCCGACGAGGAGCCGCTTCTCTCGTCGGAGGCGAACGAAGCGGTGACGGCCTCGTTCGGCGTCTTATCGGCCAATCTCGCCGCGAGGAGCGCCGAGCTCGCCGACAGCCTGGCGCGCGAGATGCTGCGTCCGATGCTCAAGCAGTGGCTGGACGAGAACCTGCCGGCCCTGGTGGAGCGATTGGTTCGGGCGGAGATCCAGCGCGTCGCGCGCGGGCGGAAGTAGGCGAGGCGCAGGCCCCGGGATCGCGCGTTGACTCCGGCCGCGGCGATGCGTTTATAGCCTCGGGGCGCGGTCCGGTTCCGGCGCCCGGAGCCTCCGGCGCCGCCTGGACAGCCGCCATCCGATCTCAAAGAGCCGCTCCGGCGGGGCATCGCGCGGACCAGATTTCATGATGGACAAATCGTTCGACTTCGCTGCGGTCGAAGGCCGGGTTTCCGCGCTCTGGGAGGAGACGGACGCGTTTCGGGCGGGGCGCCCCGAGCGGGCCTCGGCGCGGCCGTTCTGCGTCGTCATTCCGCCGCCGAACGTCACGGGCAACCTGCACATGGGCCATGCCCTCAACAATACGATGCAGGACATCTTGTGCCGCTATTGGCGCATGAACGGGCGCGACGTGCTGTGGCAGCCGGGCGTCGACCATGCCGGCATCGCCACCCAAATGGTTGTCGAACGCATGCTCATGGAGCGGCAGGAGCCCGACCGGCGCGCCTTGGGCCGCAGGGCCTTCGTGGAGCGCGTCTGGGCGTGGAAGGCGGAATCGGGCGGCGCGATCGTCGCCCAGCTCAAGCGCCTCGGCGCGTCCTGCGACTGGAGCCGTGAGCGGTTCACGCTCGACGAGGGCCTCTCGCGCGCGGTCGCCAAGGTTTTCGTCCAGCTCTATCGCGAGCGGCTGCTCTACAAGGACAAACGGCTCGTCAACTGGGACCCCAAGTTCCAGACCGCGATCTCGGATCTCGAGGTCGTGCAGGTCGAGACCAGGGGTTCGTTCAAATGGTCGCGCGCGGACGAAGCGCCGCTCGACGCGGCGGCGCTCGCGAAGCTTTTGGCAAAGAATCCGAACGGGCATCTGTACTATTTCGACTATCCGGTCGTGGACCCCGAGGGCGAGGAGACCGGCGAAAGCGTGACCGTGGCCACCACGCGGCCCGAAACGATGCTGGGCGACACCGCGGTCGCAGTCCACCCGGACGACCGACGTTTCCAGCATCTGATCGGCAAGCGGGTTCGTCTGCC
>JBAUXQ010000924.1:0-6339 GCA_049584355.1 Roseiarcus sp.
TCGTCAGGGTGACGTCGAGCGAGATCATGGGCGCGGAGGCGCTGCCAGCGATATTCGCCGGCTTTCGCGCCCGCAATCCCGGCATCGCGATCGAGCTTGTGGTCACCAATCGCAATCAGGATCTCGCCCGCGGCGACGCGGACATCGCGGTCAGGATGATCCGCCCGACTCAGAGCGGGCTTGTCGCCCGCCGCATCGGCGTGACCCGCATCCGGCTATACGCCCATCGCGACTATCTCGCCCGCTTCGGCGAACCGCGCTCTCTCGCCGACTTGGCCCGACATTGCTTCATCGGCTTCGACCGGGACAACCAGACGTTTCGCTCCGCGGGCGCATTGGCGAAATCGCTCACCCGCGAGGATTTCGGCTTTCGCTGCGACAGCGATCTCGCCCAGCTCGCGGCGCTGCGCGCCGGCGTCGGCGTCGGCGGCTGCCAGGACGCCATCGCCCGCCGCACGCCCGAACTCGTCCCTGTCCTGCCCAACGCCTTCCAGATGGCGCTCGAGGTGTGGCTCGTCATGCACCGCGACCTCAAGGCCGCGCCAAGGGTGCGGCTGATGTTCGACTGGCTTGCGGCGGGACTGACGGATTATGTGAAGGGGAGGAGGCTGGAGCGTGACGCATCGTTTGTCATTCCCGGCGGACCAAAGGTCTGACCGGGAATCCAGGCTTTGCGACCGCTCGCGGCTGCTGCGCTGGATTCCCGATCGGTCGCTCGGCGACCGTCGGGAATGACATTGTTACGCCGGCTGCGCGACCTCCATCACGACGTCCGCGAGGCGCTCGGCGGCGTCGGGGACGCCGACCGACTTCGCCGCCGCCGCTTGGGCCGCGAGCTTCTCCGGCGCGGCGAGCGCGCCCTTGAGGATCGCGGCCAGCCGCTCGGGGGTGAATTCGGGCTGCGGCACGACGACCGCGCCCCCTGATGCGGCGAGCGCCGCCGCGTTCGCCGCCTGATCCTGATCGAGCGCGTGCGGGAACGGCACCAGGACCGAAGCGCGGCCGATGACCGCAAGCTCGGAGACGGTCGAAGCGCCGGCGCGGCCGATGATGAGATGGGCGCTCGCGATCCGCGCCGGCAGGTCGGCGAAGAACTCGGCGATCTCGACTGGAAAGCCCATCCGCGCGCAGGCCGCAGCGACGCGCGAGGAGTCCTCGCCGCGCGCCTGCTGGGTGAGGCGGATCCATTGCCGCTCGTCCGGCGCCAGAAGCGCCAGCGCCGCCGGCACGACGTCGGCCATGACCCGCGCCCCCTGCGAACCGCCGGTCACCAGCACGTTGAGGCGCCGCCCGACGACCTCGGGATAGGGGATCTCGGCCGCAGCGATGACTGACGGCCGGACCGGATTGCCGGTCACGCGGATCTTGGCCGCGATCGCCTCATCGACGCCCTTCAAGCCGGGAAAGCCGCAGGCGATGAGGTTGACGCGCGGGCTCAGGAACCGGTTGGCCCGGCCCATCACCGCGTTCTGCTCATGCAGGACGCTCGGGACCCGCATGAGCGAGGCGGCGAGAAGCGGCGGCACGGTCGGATAGCCGCCGAAGCCGACCACGGCGCGCGGCCGGATGCGCCTGAGCTGCACGAGCGCGGTCGCAAGCCCGGCGCTTAAAGTAAGCGCGGCGCGCGCCTTGGCGAGCGCGCCGGCGTCGGTGGTCGTCGCGGCCGGAAAGGCGTGAATGGCGCGAGCGGGAAAATCGGCGCCGTATTTGAGCGCCCGGCTGTCGGTCGCGAGCTCGACTTCCGCCCCCCGCTTGGCGAGCGATGCGGCGAGCGCGGCTGCGGGAAAGAGATGGCCGCCCGTGCCGCCGGCCGCGAGCAGGATCGGGCGGCCCATGCTCATTCGTCCGGCGGGCCGGGATGCTCGAGATCGGCCGCCGGGCGCTTGCGGGTCGCGGCGATGAGGAAGCCCATGCCGAGGCCAAGCGCCAATAGCGACGAGCCGCCGTAGGAGATGAACGGCAGGGTCATCCCCTTGGCCGGCATGGCGCGCAGATTGACCGCCATGTTGATCCAGCTCTGGACCCCGAACATCACCGTCAGCCCGCCGGCCGCGAGCCGGCAGAACGGGTCCGGGTTGCGGGCGGCGAGAGTGAGCGCGCGCAGCACGATGAAAGCGAAAAAGGCGATCAGCGCCATGCACGCGATCATGCCGAATTCCTCGCCGGTCACGGCGAAGACGAAGTCGGTGTGGGCGTCGGGCAGGATGCGCTTGTAGACGCCCTCGCCCGGCCCGCGGCCGAACCAGCCGCCGGAGAGGATGCTCTGAAGAGCGGTGTCGACCTGAAAGGTGTCGACCAGGCCGCCGGTCGAATCGGGATCGAGAAAGCGCAGCACCCGCTCGTGCACGTGCGGCGACAGTTTGAACACCGCGAAGCCGCCGGCCATGCCGACGCCGCCGACAGCGACCACCCAGAACCAATGCAGGCCGGCGAGGAAGAAGAGCGCCGTCCAGACGATCGCGACCAGCATCGTCTGGCCGAAGTCGGGCTCGAGGATCAGCGGCACGATCGCAAGCGGCAGCAGGACGAAGGACAGGATCTTGGCCGGAATTGCGGTCGGGCCTTTCCGCCCGCCCTCGGTAAAGGCCCAGGCGCCGAGAACGACGAACGCGGGCTTGATGAACTCCGACGGCTGGAGGCCGAAGATCCAGCGCCGCGCTCCCTTGACCTCGGCGCCGAACATGAGCGCGAGAATGATGAGCGCGAACGAGAGGATGAACGCCACCAGCGCCGCGCGGCGCATGTGGCGCGGCGACAGGAACGAGGTCGCGATCATCAGCGCCGCGGTCGGGACCAGCATCAGCGCCTGCCGGTCGACGAAGTGAAACGTCGACAGGTTGAGCCGCTCGGCGACCGCCGGACTGGCCGCGAGCGCCATGACGAGACCGATCACCATCAGGGCCACGAACGACCCGATCAGCCAGCGGTCGGCGGTGCGCAACCAGTCCGCAACCGGGCCGCGTTCGACTCTCGACACCATCGGCTCTAGGCCTCCTTCTTGGCGCGCGCGCCCGCCGCCGCCCGCCGCGCGAGCCATTCGGCGACGAATGCCCGAAAGGCGTCGCCGCGCGCTTCGAAATTCGCGAACTGATCGAACGACGCGCAGGCCGGCGACAGCAGCACCACAGGCTCTTTCGCCGGCGATCGCGCCGCATCCTCCGCCGCTGCTTCGATCGCCGCGGCCAGCGTCCCTGAGCGCACGAAAGGAACTGCGCCGGCGAGCGTCAGCGCGAATTCGTCTGCGGCCTCGCCGATCAGGTAGGCCTTGGCGACGCGCGGAAACAAAGGCCTGAGCGGCTCGACGCCGCCCGCCTTCGGCCTGCCGCCGAGAATCCAGTGGATGTCGCGAAACGACAGCAGCGCCTTCTCGGCCGCGTCGGCGTTGGTGGCCTTCGAGTCGTTGATGAACAAGACCGCGCCAAGCCGGCCGACCTCTTCCATGCGATGAGCAAGCCCGGGAAAGGTGGCGAAGGCGCGAGCTATGTCCTCGCGCTCGACGCCGAGCGTCCGCGCGGCGGCGTAAGCAAACGCCGCGTTCTGCCCGTTGTGGGCGCCGCGAAGCGCGCGCGCAGGCGCAAGATCGGCCGCCGGCGCGGCCTCTCCGCGCGCCATCACCCGATGCTCGCTGACCCAGAAGTCGGCGAGCGGATAGTCTCTGCCCGAGACCGCGATGACGCGCGGCGCGCCGGCGCGCGCGCTCAGACGCGCGTAGATTTCGCGGCAAGGCTCGTCGTCGACGCCGACCAGCGCAACATCGGAATGGGCGACGAGGCGCTCCTTGACCGCCGCGTAGCGGGCAAGGTCGCCATGCCGGTCGAGATGGTCGGGGGTGATGTTGATGAGGAGCCCGACGCCCGGCGCGAGCGAGGGCGCGAGATCGATCTGATAGGACGAGCACTCGACGACATGCGTCCGCCCGGCGGCGGGCGGCGGCAGGTCGAGCACCGGCACGCCGATGTTGCCCCCCATCGCCACATCGCGCCCGGCCTCCTCGAGCACATGGGCGATCAGCGCCGTGGTGGTCGATTTGCCGTTGGTGCCGGTAATGGCGACGAACGGCGCATTGGGCGCTCGCGCGCCGCGTTCGCGGGCGAACAGCTCGATGTCGCCGACGACCGGAACCCCCGCCGCATCGGCAAGGTTGACCGTCCAGTGCGGCGCGGGATGAGTCAGCGGCACGCCGGGCGCGAGCACGAACAGCTTGAGGCTGCGCCAGTCGGCCTGCGCGAGATCGACGAGCGCAATGCCTGCGGCCGCCGCACGTTCGCGAGCGGCGGCGCTGTCATCCCAGGCGGCGACTTCGGCGCCGCCGGCGACGAGCGCCTGCGCAGTCGACAGTCCCGAGCCGCCGAGGCCGAAGAGGGCGACGCGCTCGCCGCGCATGGTCTCGACCGGCGTCATCGTCACCTCAGCTTCAGCGAGGCGAGCCCGACCATCGCCAAAACGAAGGCGATGATCCAGAACCGCATGACGACCTGCGACTCCGACCAGCCGAGCTGCTCGAAATGGTGGTGGATCGGCGCCATCTTGAACACCCGCTTGCCGGTGAGCTTGAACGAGGCGACCTGCACCACCACCGACAGCGCCTCCATGACGAAGAGGCCGCCGACCACCGCCAGCACGATCTCGTGCTTGACCGCAACGGCGATCGCGCCGAGCAGTCCTCCGAGCGCCAGCGATCCGGTGTCTCCCATGAAGATTTGGGCCGGGGGCGCATTGAACCACAGGAAGCCGACGCCGGCGCCGATCAGCGCCCCACATACGACCATGAGGTCGCCGGCGAACGGGATGTGATTGATCAGCAGATAGTGGGAGTAGAGCAGATTGCCCGCGATATAGGATATGAGGCCGAGCGTCGCGGCGGCGATCATCACCGGCACGATGGCGAGCCCGTCTAGACCGTCGGTCAGATTGACGGCGTTGCCGAAGGCGACGATCACGAACGGGCCGAACAGCAGGAAGCCCCAGCCGAAATCGAATACGAAGCCGTTGAAGAACGGGACCGCGAGCGCAGTCGCGCCATTGGCGCCGACCAGCATCATCGCGTAGCAGGCGAGCGCCGCAATGATGAACTCGCCGGCGAGGCGGGCGCGGCCGGAAAAGCCGCGATCCGACTGCTTGGTCACTTTGAGATAGTCGTCGTAGAAGCCGATCACGGCGAAGCCGGCGGTGACGAACAGGACGATCCACACATAGGGGCTTTCGAGATTGGCCCACAGCAGCGCGGAGACGAAGAGGCCGAACAGGATCATGAGGCCGCCCATCGTCGGCGTGCCCTTTTTCAAAAGAAGGTGGGAGGGCGGGCCATCGGCGCGGATCGGCTGCCCGCCATGCTGTTTAAGCCGCAGCGCGGCGATGATCGTCGGACCGAAGAAGAAGACGAGGAAGAGCCCGGTCCCTGCGGCTCCGAGCGTGCGGAAGGTGAGATAGCGAAAGAGGTGGAATACGCCGGGAAGCTCGGAAAGCCAGGTCAGCATCGAATGTCCTAGCCTCCCGCGCCGTGGGCGAAGCGGTCGCGCAGCGCAGCGACCAGCGGACCCATCCGGCTGCCGTTGGAGCCTTTGACCATCGCGATGTCGCCGCCGCGCAGGGCGCGGGCGACTTCGTCCGTCAGCTCGTTCGACCGCTCGGCCCAGGCGGCCCGCATCGAGGCCGGGGCGGCGTCGTAAAGCGCGCGAGTGAGCGGGCCGGCGCCAAACAGAAGATCGACGCGGTTGGCGCTGAGGTCGGCGGCCAGCTCGGCGTGCATCGCCTTCGCCTTTGGCCCGAGCTCGAGCATGTCGCCGATGACGGCGATGCGGCGCCCCTTCGGCCCCGGCTTCGCCGCGGCGAGCAGCTTGAGCGCCGCCCGCATCGAGGCCGGATTGGCGTTGTAGCTTTCGTCGATGATGATCGCCGGACCGTCGGGCGTGGTGATCGAAAATCGCGCGCCCCTGCCCTGCTGCGGCGAGAACCGCTCAAGCGCCGCGGCGCAGGCGTCGAGGTTCGCGCCGAGCGCTTCCGCCGCGAGCAGCGCGCCAAGCGCGTTTTCCGCCATGTGGAGGCCGGGCGCGCCAAGGACGAACGACAACTCGCGGCCGAGGATTCGCGCCGTCACGCGCGAGCCGCCGTCGATCGCCTCGACCTTGATCAGCCGGGCGTCGCAATCGGCTCCACGGCCGAACGTAAGGACGCGCGCGCCGTGCGCAACGGCAGCTTCAGCGAGCCGTTCAAATTGCGGCGCGTCGCGGTTGAGCGCGGCGGCCCCGCCAGGCTCGACGCCAAGGAAGATCTCGGCCTTGGCGTCCGCGATCGCTTCGATCGAGCCCAGGTATTCGATGTGGACCGGGGCGATCGTCG
>JBAUXQ010000925.1:0-7121 GCA_049584355.1 Roseiarcus sp.
CCCCGGGCCCGCGCGGCGCGCTTGGCCCCGCTGCGGACTGGGCGCCGATCCCGCCCGCTTCGATCCCGAACTCCCTGCCCGCGTCGCGCGACAAGGGGCCTCTCAGCAAACTGCTCGGGACGCTCTGACGAGAAACAAGCTCGTAGTCGCTCGCTTCGATCAAACTGAATGAGCGCCGTAGCCGATCAAGCGCAACCTGTCATTCCCGCGGACACCGCAGCCGCAAGTCTGGATACCCGCTTTCGGGTATGCCAGTGTGGGCGCGTTGAAAACAGTGTGACCCCGCCACTAGGCTCGATGGAGATCGCCGGTTGACGCAGGAAGTTCGCGACCCCGGGCTTCGTCGCCGACCGCGTCTGTCAATGGCAAGTCGTGAGCGCGACAGAGCGCTTCAAGGTAAGACCCGGGCGGCGGCGACGGTCCCATTACCCGAGTCAATACCGAGCGCCAAAGGTGGACTGTCCTCGTTTCCTCGGTCAGCTCGGCTTTGACGAATTCCGGCGGGCCGCAGAGCAATTTCCAATGGTGATGGGTGACCGGGTAAAAGACGGAGCGCTTCTTTGCCCGTTTCGCAACACCGTACTTCCTCGCCAGATACGTCAAGAACATCGGCCCGAATGTTCCCCACCGGTAGTTCTCCGGCCGAATGTCGCCTTCGGTCAGTCTCCTCCAGTAGAAGATCGCCGTCTTTCTCGGCCCATAGAAAGGCGGCCGCCAGTTCACATGCGGGATCTCGCACAGTTCGCGAACCATGTCGGAGTTTGCGGGAAGCCGCAAAACGGCGCCGTTTATCGAGGTCCGGTGCTCCCACCCAAAGACATATTCGTCCTCGAAGTCGATCGGTCGGATGAAATAGAGATCGAGATCGACCCAAGTGCCCAGTCCCTTCGCCTGCATCGCATAACGAAAGAAATCGGTGCCGAGCGCGGCCGAACCGCCATCAAAATAGTGAGCAAGCGTCTCGTACGGCGCTACTTCGTTCGCATCACGAATCTCCACCCCCGTTGGAACTTCGCGCAGTTTCTCGGGGGCGTAGGAATAAAGCGTGAATGAGTGACCGACGGACAGCGCCGAAGCCAACGTAAGTCTTTCGAGATAGCCAAGCTGCTCGCCGATCCAAAGCGAGTTCAACCTAGGAAGCATTCTTGCTGGTCCCCTCTGCCATTCTTTCGATCCACTCTCGGCCGCTCGGAGTCAATCGGCTCCCGGCTCAGGGCTAGGCCATCGACACCCGAGCGCGACGCAGGGTTGCCGATCGAGCGTGACTGCGCCAATGTCAAGCTTGGCCGAGCAGGCCGATGGGTGAGATTGATGTCGAAGCTGCATATCGCCTGGGCGACGTTCGTCCTGGGGCTCTCGGTCGCCGGCGCGCACGCCGATACGCTGCCGCTGCCGCAAAATCTGTCCGGTTTCAGCACTCACGACGGCGAGGTCTATTTTGCCGAAAGCGACGCGCGTGAGGCTTATTTCCCGCTCGCCAGCAACTTCCTGACCCAGAAGACCCAGGCCTATTGCGGCGTCGCCAGCATCGTCATGGTCTTGAATGCGCTCGGCGTCCCGGCGCCCCCGGTCCCTGAATATACGCCCTACCGCACCTTCACCCAGGACAACGTGCTCAACGAACAGACGGACGCGGTCCTGCCGCGCGAGGTGCTGGCGCACCAGGGCATGACGCTCGACCAGATCGGCGGCATCTTGGCCACCCAGCCGGTCAAGGCGGAAGTCCATCACGCCTCGGACAGCTCCGCCGACGAGTTCCGCCAGCTGGCGATGAGCTATCTCGGCAAGCCCGGCCACTTCGTGATCGTCAACTACCAGCGCAAGGCGATCGGCGAGCAGATCGGCGGCCATATCTCGCCGCTCGCGGCTTACGACGGCAAGGCCGACCGCTTCCTCATCCTCGATGTCGCGCGCTACAAATACCCGCCGGTCTGGGTCAAGACCGCCGACATTTTCGCCGCCATGAACACCCCCGACGCCGCCAACGACAATAAGAGCCGCGGATTCGTGCTGGTGACGGCGGCGCCGGTGCAATAGCGCCGCCCGCCTTGGTCCGTCCGAGGCCTCGCCCCCGCACGAATGATCGTCGATCTATTCAAACTGTACCCGAACGATCTTTGCGGCTTTCCTGATAAAGTCGGGCGTGAGCCGACGCCGGATCGGCTCGGGCAAGCTGTCTTCGTAGCCCTCGAGCAGAGAATGCTCAACTGGGCACGGGCATGCTCGCCGAGCTGACGGACGAGATGATCGAAGACCATGCGCAGCGGGTGACGCGGATCTTCCTCAAGGGGCTCGCTCCGGCAGGCAAGCGGCCGTAGACCTGCTCGGGCTTGGCCCCGAGGGTCCGCAGTCGGTCGAACGCGGTCGTTTCTCGCCAGTTCAATCCCGATTGCAATAGTCGAACCTCGGCGACTAGGCTCCTCATGCGAACGATGAGGAGGCGCCCATGCCGACCAACACCCAAATCCTGCTCGACCACCGGCCGGCCGACAAGGTTTCGCCCGCCAATTTCCGCATCGTCGAGACGCCGGTTCCGTCGCCGGGGCCCGGGCAGGTCCTGGTGCGGCACTCGTTCCTGTCACTCGACCCTTACATGCGCGGGCGCCTCAGCGACGCCAAGTCCTACGCCAAGCCGCAGGAGATCGGCGCGGTGATGGGTGGGGGACGGTCGGCGTCGTCGAGGCCTCGAACAATCCCCGCTTCAAGCTTGGCGATGCGGTCGTCGGCATGGGTGGCTGGCAGCGCTACAGCTTGAGCGATGGCGACGGTCTTCGGGTGGTCGACGCGAAGACAATCCCGATCCAGGCCTATCTCGGGGCGCTCGGCATGCCGGGCGTCACCGCGTGGTACGGCCTCAACAAGATCATCGCGCCAGAACCGAACGAGACAGTGCTGGTGTCGGCGGCGACCGGCGCGGTCGGCTCGGTAGTCGGCCAACTCGCGAAGCTCGCCGGCGCGCGGGCGGTCGGCATAGCGGGCGGAGCTGCGAAATGCGCCTACGCTGTCAGGGAGCTCGGCTATGACGCCTGCGTCGACCACAGGTCGCTGCGCTTTCCTGAGGACTTGAAGGACGCGTTGTTAAACGGGGTCGACGGGCTGTTCGAGAATGTCGGCGGCGAACCGTTCAGGCAGGCCCTCAAGCGGGTCAACGACTTTTGCCGCGTCGCTGTCTGCGGCGTCATCGCCTCTTATGAAGGCGAGCCGACGGCGGTGCCGGACTTGCGGCTATTCATCATCAGGCGCATCAAAATGGAGGGCTTTCTCCAGGGCGACCACCCGGACCTTCGGCCCGAAGCGGTCGGGGAGCTGGCCAGCCTTGTCGCCGCCAAAAAGCTGACCTGGCGCGAGACGATCCGCGATGGGCTCGAAAACGCGCCGCAGGCGCTGGTCGACCTGCTGCACGGCGAGAATTTCGGCAAGATGCTGGTTCGGGTGAATTGAGCACCGCTAAAGGGCTGCCACGTCATTGCGAGCGAAGCGAAGCAATCCAAGCCACCGCCGCCGCCATGCGATCCCTGGCTTGCTTCGTCGCTCCGCTTCTCGCAATGACGGCGCCGCGGTCCAAACATCGCAATAAAGCCTTGAAGTTGTATGTTTAATGGAAGGTCAAGACAGGCCTCGCGCCGCCAAGCAACCGACCGCCCCCAATCGATTGAGTTGCACAAAACAACCCGCGCCACTAAGTGAGGATCATGAAGCTTGGCGACTGGCTTAAGCGGAACTGCGTGACGCGGGCGGATTTCGCCCGCCGCATCGGCGTTTCGCCCGGCGCGGTGACCCTGATCTGCCGCGAGCACGGCTCGTGGCTGTCGCGCGAGACCGCCGAGCGGATCGTCGCCGAGACGCTGGGCGCGGTAACCCCGAACGATTTCCTCAATAGCGCGCCGCCTGCGCTCAATGGACTGGACATGTTCAATCCTGTCGCCGACGCCATCCAGGCTTTCGCTCACGGCGAGATCGTCGTCGTCACCGACGATGACGACCGGGAGAACGAGGGCGACCTGATCGTCGCTGCTTCGCTTTGCACCACCGAGAAGATGGCCTTCATCATCCGCAATTGCTGCGGGATTGTCTGCGCTCCGCTGACCAGCGGCGAGGCGAGGCGGCTCAACCTGAACCCGATGGTGGCGATCAACGACGCTCCTCTCGGCACCGCCTTCACCGTCTCGGTCGACGTGCGCCATGGTCTGACGACCGGCATATCGGCCGAGCAGCGCACAAACACCGTGCGCGCGCTCGCCAATCACAATATGGGCGCAAGCGATTTCGTCCGCCCGGGCCACGTCTTTCCGCTGGTCGCCAAGGACGGGGGCGTGCTGATGCGCTCCGGCCATACCGAGGCTGCGGTCGACCTTTGCAAGCTTGCCGGCCTGCCGCTTGTCGCCGTCATCTGCGAGCTCGCCAACGACGACGGCACGGTGATGGTCGGGCCGCAGATCGAGACCTTCGCCGACCGGCACAAGTTGAAGCGCATCTCGGTCGCCGATCTCATCGCCTATCGGCAGGCGCGCGAGAAATTGGTCGAGCGGGTCGCCTGCTTTCCGATCAAGACCCCGATCGGCGAGCTTCAGGGCTACGCCTACCGCACGCCGTTCGATCCAGTGCTGCATTTTGCCTTCGTGCACGGAAACATCGGCGACGGACGCGACGTGCCGGCGCGCCTGCATCGAGCCGATATCCTGAGCGACATTTTCGGCGGCGGCCCGATTCCCAAGGTGCTGAACCGCTTCAAGGTCGAAGGGCGCGGCGCGCTCGTCTACTTGCGCGACGGCGCGGCGGGCGTGCCGGCGAACCTGAGCGGCGCCCAGGCGACAACCTCCGATGACGCACGCGCGACCCAATGGCGCGAGATCGGGCTCGGCGCCCAGATCCTGCGCGACCTAGGCGTCACCTCGATCCGCCTGCGCACCGACAATCCGCGCACTTATGTCGGGCTTTCCGGCTTTGGCATTGAGATCGCGGCGGTCGAGCCGATCGACGGGTAAGCGCGGCGCCCGCTTAAGCTCTCTAAATATCCCGATTGACGGCCTGCCGGCCATTGTAGCCGCGCCGCAGACGAGGACTCGCGACGATCGCGATTGGCGCGACCTCGCAGAACACGCGTTCGCGGACGAACATGATCTGATTGGCCAATTGCTGCGCCTGCTTGAGCCGTTGGCGAAAATCGATGTGGCTGATGACGTGGGCGCAGCCCATGAGATTGCTCCTTCGGCGGCGGGCCGTTGATGGACGTCCCCTTACCAATCAAGCGAACTTAGGCTCATGGCCCGACTCGCTCTATTGCGCGTTCGGATCGCCGCTATGTCTTTGCAGATGACAGCTATGAACCTTTGTTCAATAGCGGTCGCAGAGCGCTTTGCCGACGGCGGGCCCGTCGCCGGTGAAAATCAACCGCCGGGCGTCACAAGTCTGATTTGGGTAGACAGTGGACCTTGAACGGGTCTATTTTTAAACTCGCTGCAGCCCCGATGATCAAGCAAAAATACGTAAAAGACGAGAATGAGCGATGGGTCCTCGCTCGTTAACCCGTCAATGCCGTGCCTGTTAAGGTCCTGATACTTCCGTGTGATAGGGATTTAGCGCTTTCGGAGTGAGAATTCCCATGCCGCCAGACCTTCAGGCATTATCGTTCCAGACCGGATCGATCTTCACCCCCGGCGCGCCGATCAATGAAAAGGACCTGTTCGCGGGACGGTCGGAGCAGGTCGAGAAAATCATCGACGCGGTATCGCAGCGCGGGTGCCACGCTATCCTCTACGGCGAGCGCGGCGTCGGCAAAACCTCCCTGTCGAACATGATTTCCGCGTTTCTCGCGAACCGGCTGTCTTTCGTGATATCGAGGACCAATTGCGACATATCGGATAGCTATTCGTCATTATGGGCCAAGGCGCTCAAGGACATCGAGGCGTCAAAACGTCAACCCCAACTCGGATTTCCCAGCCGGCAAGCGGTTCCGCTTACGGCCCCCGCCTATGAGGCCTTGACGCCCGACAGCGTGCGGCGCGCCCTGCAGGACTTGTCGACGATGGCGTCGCTGATCGTCATTTTCGATGAGTTCGATCGGATCAAGAACACCGAAGTCATCACTGCCATGGCCGACACGATCAAGGCTCTGTCCGACAACTCCGTCAACGCGACCATCCTGCTCATCGGCGTCGCCGATTCGGTCAACGAGTTGATTCGCGAGCACCAATCGATCGAACGGGCGCTGGTCCAGATCCCGATGCCGAGAATGTCCGATCACGAGATCAGAACCATCGTCGATAAAGGCCTCGCTCGATTGACGATGGCGATCGACGACACGGCGCGGGAAGACCTGGTGCTGTTCTCGCAAGGGGTGCCGTACATCGCCCATCTGCTCTGCATCTATACCTGTCGCGCAGCGCTGGCGAGCGGGCGGAAGACGATCTTTCGCTCGCATGTCGAGCAGGGAATGAACCGCTCGCTGGATCAGTGGCAGCAATCGATCAAGGCGCTCTACAACGACGCGGTCCAAAGCCCGCGCCCGGGGCACATCTACAAAGAAGTTTTGCTTGCGTGCGCGCTGGCGGAAGTCGACGACCTTCGCTTTTTCACTACCGCCGCGGTCAAGAGACCGCTATCCAAGATCACCGACAGAGAATTCGAGTCATTCAACTACGCGCGTCACTTGAAGGACCTCAGCGAACCGGGGCGAGGCCGCATTCTTCAGCGTGTGGGAGAATCGTTCCGCGTGCGCTATCGCATCTCAAATCCGATTCTGAGGCCGTACATCATCATGCGCGGCGTCAAGGACAAATTGATCACCAAGGACCAAATTCTGGAACGGAAAAACGCAGCGGACGAACACGTAGAAGCCGCCCCGCTTGCCCAGCGGGAGTACCAGCCGGGTTTGTAAAGCGTCGCTCGTCTAGACTGGACGTAGGATGCCCTTCGGCCCTGGATTGCTTCGTCGCGATAGCCTGTCGCAAGACGGCTCAGCGCGATCGAAAACGGCTCATTCAAGTCGGGCGTAACCGGCCGCCGCTGCGCCGCGCTCGATCTCGGCCACGCGATCATAGTCTGCGGGACCGGACGGACGTGCGCCCCTAAGGCCGAGCGCCGCGCGCGCTTCCGCAAGGTCCGGGTCGGCCAGCGCGGCG
>JBAUXQ010000926.1:0-5126 GCA_049584355.1 Roseiarcus sp.
GCGTCAGGCTCCTCAACCGCACCACCCGCAGCGTCACCCCGACCGAGGCCGGGGAGCGGCTGCTCGAGCGCCTCAAGCCGGCGCTGGGCGAGATCGAAAGCGGGCTCGACGTGGTGAACAGTTTCCGCGCGAGCCCGCGCGGGACGCTCAAGCTCAACGTGCCGGTGATCGTGGCGACGAAGATCCTGCTGCCGATCGCGAGCCGCTTCCTCAAGGCCTATCCGGGGGTCATGCTCGAGATCGCCGCCAACGACACATTCATCGACGTGATCGGGGCCGGCTTCGACGCCGGAATCCGCTACGAGGAGCGGATCGAGCGCGACATGATCGCGGTTCCGATCGGACCCAGGGTCCAGCATTATGTCGCCGCGGCGGCGCCGGCCTATCTCGCCGCCCACGGCGCGCCCGCCCACCCGCGCGACCTCGTCAACCATGCCTGCATCCGCCACCGGTTCGCGAGCGGCGCCGTCGCCGATTGGGAATTCGAGCGCGGCGGGGAGAGCGTGCGGATCAAGCCGGAAGGGCCGCTTATCGCCTCGACGCTCGAACTGGAGCTTGGGGCGGCGATCGCGGGATTGGGGATCATCTGCACCTTCGAGGAATTGTTGAGCGAGGCGCTCGACCGCGGCGAGCTCAAGCCGGTGCTCGCCGACTGGCGGCAGAGCTTCTCCGGGCCGTTCCTCTATTATCCGAGCCGCAATATGCCCGCTCCCTTGCGCGCCTTCGTCGATTTCATCCGCAAGGATGGGTAGCCGCGGTCGACGAGCGCCGATGAATCGGCCGGCGATAGGCCGCGAAGGCGAGGCCGGCGAAGCCGAGCAGCGCCATCGCCCAGGTCGAGGGCTCAGGCACGGCGACCAGGAAGATCGGTCCGACCGAGGTGGACGGAGAGGTCAACGGCGGCGGCAGATCGAGCGTTATATCGGCGAACACGTCGAAGAAACTGTCGATTTTGAACGCCGCGCCGTCGACAGCAATCGTCGTCGTGCCGGACGACGTCTCCGAAGCGTCGAGACCGACCATGAGCGTCCGCCCGTCCAGCGGACTGCCCGACAACGACAGTGGACCGCTGAGAGAGAGCTCGAGGAGATCAACGGTGAAGGATCCGGTCTCGGTGTTCGAGGCTCGACCGAGGACTTTCATCTCCACAGTGCCAGTGAGGTCGACCGATCCGATAATGTTGGTTTCCATCGGCGGCGTCAGCGTAGCGTCGTATGTGACGCCGGCAGTAATTATCTGATTGCCTCCGCTGTACGAATACATGACTGGATTTGTCAGGGTGAACGCGCCCGGATTGACGCATGCGGTGGCGATCGTAAAGCAGCCGGCGCCCGGAGGCGGCGACACGTATGGAACGCCGATGAGCGGCAGCGAGGCCGTGGGCGTAACGACCGAAGCTTGAGCCGATCCCGCGAACGCCCCGGAGAGGGCGACTCCTGCCGCGAGAAAGCCAATGCGCGTCTGCTTTGATTCTATGAATCGCATGACCCGTCCTCCCCGATCGGCGGACGATCCTTATGCGGCGGCGGCCTAGCGCAGCCCCGAAAAACCAGAAAAAATCCGCAAGGAAAGTCAGCCTATACTGCAATATTTCCCGAAATGGGCAGTAAAGTCGCCCGTGCGACACCTCACCTTACCATCGTTGCTGCATTGCCGCAACGGCCGGTGAAAAGAAGAACGTAAGTCACGGCGGGTGTTTTACCCACGGCTGTCAAAGCAGAAGCTTCACGACGCGGCGCGCCAATTTCATCGCCTTCGAGCAACGCCGCGGGCCGCTCGTTCCTTCTTTTCGGGACGCGCTTCGGGCTCGCGGCGACAAGGCTCCGGCATTTGCGTGTCGCCGTTGGCTGAAGCCCAGCATGGTTTCAGCAGAATATCATTGCCCCGCTCGCCGTTCGGGGCTTCAATGGGATTTCCACGACGCCTGCGGGGGGAGCGAGCCATGGCTGCAAGCGATGGGACAAAGGCGCCGCTGCCGACGAGCCCCGTCGCGGTCGGCAAGGACGGCGGAGGCGCCGTCCCTCTTCCTCTCAAGGATATTCTGGGGACCAACGCCGACGGCCCGGGCGTAACCGGCGAGTCGACGACAAGCAACGGCGTGCTGGGCCTGTCGTCGACCGGCGTCGGCGTCGCCGGCAGTTGCGGCAGCGGGATCGGCGTCCTCGGTTACAGCGTCGGCGGCCCCTGCATCATCGCTCAAGGCAACGCCTCCGCGCCCGCGCTGATCGCCTTCGGGAACTTCAAGATGGTCCCTGCCGGCGGCACAGTCGCCGAGCCGGCGACCAGCATGGACGGTTCAGGGGCGGTGGACCTGCCGCCTGTCGCCGCAGCGATCAACTCGGGCCGCGGCTACGCCGCAGTCTTGTCCGGCAAAGTCCTGGTGACCGACGCCCTTGAGGGCGCAGCCGCTGCTTTCTCCAAGACTCTCAGCGCCGCGGGCGACGCCAAATTCTCGGCCAATCTCACCGCCGCCGGAGTTGTCGAAGCGACAAAAGGCGTCGAGAGCAGCGGAGACTTCAAGACGACGGCGGGAAATTTCATAACGACCAGCGGACATTTCACAACCCAAACCGGAACCGTCACGGCGTCGGACGTGATCCTTGCGGGCGGCGACTGCGCCGAACAGTTCGATGCGCCTCGTGCGGAAGAGATCGAGCCGGGCGCGGTGCTGGTCATCGACGAGCGCGGGGCTTTGGAGCCGTGCAGCAAGCCTTACGATCGGCGGGTCGCTGGGGTCGTGTCAGGAGCCGGGGGCCTCAGGCCGGGAATCGTGCTTGACCAGCGTCCGGGCGCTCACGGCCGCGCGACCATCGCTCTCGTTGGCAAGGTCTATTGCAAGGCCGACGCCGACTTTGGTTCGATAGAGGTTGGCGATCTCTTGACGACGTCGCCAACGCCAGGCTGCGCCATGAAGGCGACGGAGCCGGCGAAGGCGTTCGGGGCGGTTATCGGCAAGGCGCTGGCGGCGCTCGGCGAAGGGCGCGGTTTGATTCCCATCCTCGTCGCCCTGCAGTAGCGCGCGCCGCCGCGGCCAGCGTGAGGAGACCAGGGCAATGACCGCGCTCACGATTCCCGAACTGGCCGCGATCTGCCTGGGGCCGAATAAATCTCCCTGGCCCCTTAAAGACCTCCTTGGCCTCTACAAGGTGAAAACACTGTCGCTTCGGTCTCTGGTCGAGAAAGTGTCCGAGGCGAAAGCAATCTATTATGTCCAGGTGCGCGATCTCGAGCTGCTGGAAGGCGTATCGACCGTCGCCGGCTTGAAAGGCAAGTGGGCCGCTGCAGTCCCCTCCAGGGCGACGCTCATCGCATTGAACAAGACGCTCAATTCCGCCGGAGGCACGATCGTTTACATTTCCTTCGATTGGAGGACGGTCGGGATCTACGGAAGTTTTGCCTCCCTTGTGAACATCTCCGGAAAGAGCGTCGCCGATCCGCTTTTGACGGAAGTGGCGACCGATACCAACTTTATCTCGAACGCAGCCAACGGCGCTCTGGTTCTCGGGGCGGGAACCGCTGCTTCGGGGTTGATTCCCGAACCGGCGTCGCCGGTGCTTATCGGCGTCGGCGCAGGAATCTTCGCTGCCGGCGCTCTCTTAAAGCTTGGTCTTGCCCTTTTCTCTTCCGACGACTCTGCAACACCGCCGGGCTCGGATCCCGGAACGCCGACGCAATCGGGCCAGCCTCCGGCGGGCGTGGACCCCGGCGACCCGCCGACAGCGCCGGTAGACCCGGCCAGCCTTCCTGATTCGCCTCCGCCCGCGGACGCCAATACCCCAGTCGCGACCACAGGGGGTGGCGGTGGCGGCGGGGGTGCTTCCGATCCGAACGATCCCGACGACCCGGGCGAGACCCAGCCGGGCGTTCCCGGCGACCCGGGCGCGCCCGCCGGCTCGCCAACAAACCCAAGCGGCGACGGACCACCCGATGGGTTGGGCTGATCCATCCGCCGGGTCGCCGCTGCGCCTCCTCGTCAGGGCGCGGGCGGCGAGCGCGTCGATGAGCCGCCAGCGTTTGCGGGTAAAAAAGAGACAGCTTGACGGGCAGTAACGCTTGCGCGAGTCTGGAATGAATCGCATCCGGCGAAGTGTCGGATCGACCAAGGGGGCAGCACAATGCGCAGATTATTGGGAATTGCCGCCGGCGCCGCAGCGTTGGCGTTTGCGGCCGGCGGAGCGCAGGCGACGGAACTCGTGTTCACCATCACCGGCGCCGGCAATATAATCACCTTCGACCTGCCTCAGCATCCCACCCCTGATTCCTATACACTCGGCCAATTCTTTACTTTTACCTCGGTCGATGGAACTTTCGATGGAACTCCGACAGTATTTGACGGAGCAACCTTTTGGAATCCCGATCAGGACACCGGGGATCTGCACTTGGATTCTTTTTCGCCGTACTTCGGAGACATATTGTATACCGGCATGGAAAGCAGCCCGACCTTCAAGACCGGTTCATTCGACATCGGCGACGGCGAGTTCAGTTACACCCTGACGATCAGCGCCGTGCCAGAGCCTTCGACGTGGGGCCTGATGCTCCTTGGCTTCGCGGGTCTCGGCTTTGCCGGGTATCGTCGCTCGGTGAAGGCCGCCGCGGCCGCCTGACTATCGACGCCACCGTCGCGAGCGGAAGTCGCGGATCATCTCGCGGGCGGCGTTCAAGCCGGGGGCGCCGGTGACGCCGCCGCCGGGGTGGGTCGAGGCGCCGCACATGTACAAGCCCGGGACCGGCGAGCGGTAGTCGGCGTGGCCGAGCACCGGCCTCGCCGAATAGAGCTGGTCGAGGCTCAAGCGGCCATGAAAGATGTCGCCGCTGACAAGGCCGAAGTCGCGCTCGAGGTCGAGGGGCGTCAGGATCTGGCGGGCGATGATCGCCGCCTTGAACCCGGGCGCATAAGTCTCGACCGTCTCGATCATGAGGTCGGCGACTGTCTCGCGCGCGTCGTCCCACGAGCGACCGTCCGGGAGATTGGGCGCGACATGCTGGCAGAACAGCGAGGCGACGTGGCGTCCCGGGGGCGCAAGCGAATCGTCGAGGGTCGAGGGGATCAGCATTTCGACGATCGGCTCGGCCGACCAGCCTGAGAGCCGGGCGTCGAAGAAGGCGCGCTCCATATAGGCGAGGCT
>JBAUXQ010000927.1:0-3564 GCA_049584355.1 Roseiarcus sp.
CCTCGCCCATCCGCTGGCGCCAGCGCGTCAGCGACGAGCGGTCGAAGGTCAGCTTGTGCCGGAAGAACTCCTCGCCGCAGAACAGCTGATAGTACGGGTTCTCGATCCAGCGCGCGCAAAGATCCTCGTCGGAGAGATTGTGCATGTGCTTGAGGATCGAAAGCCCCGCCATCAGCCGCGTCGGCAGCGGCGGATGTCCGGCCTTGTCGGAATAGACCGCGCCGAACCGCCCCTCGAGAAAGCCCCAGTCAATCGCCCGGCCGAGCTTCGCCAGCGGGTGATCCAGGTCGATGATCTGGTCGAGGCGCGCCCGGAAAAGATCGTTCTGCCCGCTGTCTCGCCGCTCCCTGGGCCGCATCGAATCACCCTCCGCCAAGCCGACGGAGAGACAGAATCACGATCAAACGCCCCGATCAAATTGCAAGAAATCAAGCCCACAGACGCTGCCTTCTTGCAAATGCAATGACTTGCCCATCCACGGAAACGCCTCGAAAATCAGCCGAGTCCGGATTCTTCACGGGCGACTCCAAACCCGCCGCGGCAAGGCGCAAGGCTGCCTCAAGCATGTCGGGGCGCGCCTAGAGCCATGCGACGAACAGCAAGACCGCGGCCGCCGCAAGGCAGGCCATCGCAATAAAATCGGCGATCAGGAGGGTGGTGTTCTTCCACCAAAGGATCCGCGACAGAGTCGCGCATAGCGCGGGGAGCGCTTCGAGCTCCGCCTCGGTGTCGGCGAAGAAGTTGAAGTCCTGCGGATCCGGATTGCGCCAGATCGGGAAGCGCTGTCGCCCGGACCGGGGATATCGGGGATAAACCGAGATCAGCAGGCTCAGATAAATGATCATGAACGGCGCCAGGATAACCGGCGCGCTCAGATACCACGGATAGTGACTGCGGTACTGAAGAACCGTTCCCATCATGATCGCCACGAACAGCACGGCGATGAGCGCCTTGATGTCACTGAGACGCATTGAGTCGCCGTAGCCCGCGATCAGATTGCGCAACTGTGCATCCTTGTCTCTGGCCATCAAACGCTCCGAGTCGCCCGAGGCGCGCAGCCCGGCGTCATGTGAGCGAGACGTAGAGAAGCAGAACCATGGTCAGGGCCACGCACACGATCGCGAGCAGCAAGCCGACGCGGATGAACTGCGTCTTCCACCAGAGAATATCCGACAGCACGGCGCAGGTCAGCTTCAACTGTTCGACGTCGTCTGCAGTCTCGGCGACGTACTCGAAATCCGCAGGCGTCAGATTGCGTGCAACGCGGAAGCCCTTGGCGCCCCGCTTTGGATAGCGCGGAAGAAGCACCATGAACAGAAGGAAGTAGACGATCAGGAAAGGCACCAGCACGAGCTGGACCGACAAATAGCTAGGAAAGGACGTGTAGTTCCAGAGGACCGAACCCATCATGAACGCGACGAACAGGAACGCGATGTTCGCCTTGAAATCGCTCGCCCTGATCGCTTCGGTATATCCGGCGATCAGATTGCGATAGGCTTGGGTAGGATTGGGAACGGGCTTGTTCATCTGGCTTACGCACGCTCCCCTGGGCCAGGCGCGAGGAGCCTCGAAATCTTTCCTACCTTAGAGCGAGATTCGACCAAATGGAAACGCTTTTCGTTTCCGCGCTGCTTGCGGCTGGGTCCGCGAACGACGTCACCCATCCTCGTCGCCCCTTGGATCTGGCTGGACGTCCAAGGCTAGGGCGGTGGGGGCATCTTGGCGTAGACTGCGCCCGGAACGATGACGAAGACCAGCGTGGTCGGCGTCTCCTTGGGCCCGAACGGTCCGGGGACCTTGTTCTTCACCGGCGGCAGGCTCCTCAGATAGGCGACGATCGCATGGGCGTCGTCCGATGTCAGGTGCGACAGCGCCTCGTAGGGCATGATCGGCGCGAGCCGCCGGCCCTCCGGTGTGGTCCCGGCGGTGATGGCCGAGATGATCTGGTCGTCGGTCCAATTGCCCAACCCCGTTTCCTTGTCGGGCGTCAGGTTCGGTCCGGCGAAGACCCCAAGCCCAGGGATCGCAAACCCGACTTCCGAACCGCCGAGCATGCGCGACAAATCCGGCTTGCTGAGGAAGGAACCAGGCGTGTGGCAGTCGCTGCAGCCCCCGATCGTCACCAGGTATTTGCCGCGCGCGATCTCGCTCCCGTCGGCGAGCGCCGCAGAAGATGTGGCGAGCGTGGCGGCGGCCATAAGTAAAGCTTTCCATCCTGTTCGCATGTTCCCTCCCTCACGAAGTCTTGTTATCGAGCCTCCGCGCGCCCGTTCAGGTCAATGAAATGCCGGCGTCGACCACAAGGTTCGCGCCATTCATGCCCTGGTTGTCGAGCAGGAACAGGGTGGCGCTGACGCAATGCTCGGTGGTGAGGCGTCGACGGCCGGGTGTGCGACCCAACATTCGTTCGCTCACCTCCGTGTTGCCCGCCCAGTATGGACTGTCGCCGACAAAACCAGGATGGATGGCGTTGACGCGAACCGGCGCCAACTCCACCGCCAGTGTCCGCGAGAGCCCGGTGACGCCGCCATTGATTGAGCTGACCGTCGTCGAGCCCGGATAGGGCCGATCGCGCGCCATTCCGCCATAGAGCACGATCGCGGCGTCTGGCGTCAGCCTTTCGACGAGCGTGTGGACGACCTCGGCGTAGCCGACGAGCTTGGTCGTCACCAGTTTCGTCGCCGCCGTGATGTCATAGGCCTTTACGCTGTTGCGATCGCGGTCGACCGCGGTGATCACGAGATGATCGACCGCGCCAATCCCGGCGAAGCGCTCCGCGATCTCGTGCGGTCGCGTAAGATCGATGACGATCGCTGTTGCGCCGTGGCCCAACTTGCGCGCCGCCGCCTCCCCCTTCATCGGATCGCGGCTCGTCACCACCACCGCTTCGCCCCGCGCAGCAAGGGCCTGCGCCGCGGCGAATCCGATGCCTTGTGAGCCGCCGACGACAACGGCTGTTTTTCGACCGGCCATTCCCCCAAACTCCGCGTCCTTGCGAATCGTCGCGCGCCCGGGCGACTCAACCAGTTTTCACATGTTCAATAGGCGATCACAAGCGGCTCTTCGCTCGCGATGTCGTGGTCGACATGAAGCTGGCTGCCCCAACCTTCCCGCAAGAATGTTTCGCCCGGCCCCTCGCCGGGCGATTTGAGGCGGGATGAGGCCTCCTACTTTCCCCCGGGAACTTCTATATAGAACACCGGGTCCAGCACGGTATGGGCTTTCATCGCCGCCTGCATTTCGGGCGTCGACAGGGCGGCTTCCATCTTCTCGAGGTCGACGCCTTCGCTGACGACCGCAACGCGATTCGAGTCCTTCTCTCGGTAAATGCGATAGCTCGAAGCGAAGGGCGCGAACAGCTTTTCGCGCTCCGCTCCAGCCTTGAGCCAAACATCCATATTTCCCACCCCGTGGGCCACAACCACGCTCGCCATTCCAATCCGCCTTGCTCAATGAAGCCAGCGTCCCCAGCGACGCCTGGACTCCGAAGTAAACACGGGAAACGGTCCTGTAAAACTGCCAACGCGACGGCTTTCGCCTTACTTTTCGTTTACCGAGGCTGGC
>JBAUXQ010000928.1:0-16975 GCA_049584355.1 Roseiarcus sp.
GGATCGCCCGCATATTCCGCATCGCCCGGCTGGGCGCGGTCGAACCAGTAAATTGCGCCGAGCGGATAATTCCAGGTGATCGCGAAGCGGACACGGCCGCGCTCTCCTGGGCTCACGCGAATGCGCCTCGCAAGCGTGCCGTGCTCCGGCTGCTGCCACATCTGGGTGGTGGCGCGCGGATGCTCATAGCGGCGTTGCTTGAGCGGTCCCGCCTTCGCGAATTCCCGCCAGTAGCGGCTCAGGCTGTCGAACCATTGGCCACGCACGTGATAGTCAACATGCTCCACGCCGTCGCCGTCGGTCGTGATCGCCAGATCGCCGCGCTGCGCAAGCGGCCGGTCCACGTCAGCGGAAGTAAAATGCAGCGCGCTCAAGGCTCCGGTGCGTGAGAAGACATGCACCCCGCTATCGCAGCCATAGTTTCCGAGTGTGCAGGCGATCGTATAGTCGATCGCGGCGCCGGTGTCGTTGTCGACATCAAAAGCGAACAGAGCGGCTGGCATCGACGAATCCCGTTCATTGTGCGGGATGAACGGGCTGAAGGCCGTCATACGGACCTGTCCAGGAAAGGCTTCGCGATGGAACGCGATCTCGGCGATGGGGAGGCGGCCGATGAAGGTCGCGTCGTCGAAGTGCGGCGCCCCTGTCATCGAGTCGCGATTGGCGCCGAAGCCGAACCCGTCGAACTTCCTCCGGCTTGGCGAGCCCGCCGGCAGGCCCTCGTAAGGCCCGTTCAGAACGCGCGCGTCGATGAGCTTGCCGTCGCGCTCCGCCTTGATCGCGAAATGACTGTAGCCGTTGTGCTGATGGATCGCAGGCCGATTGCGGATGCTCCAATCTGTGAGCCGGCCGCTGCCCGTCAGCGAAATGCTTCCCGTCCCGATCCCGCCGAGGGGAAAGGCGACGTATCGGCGGCGCGCGCCTCGATAGATGAATCGTGGATCGATCCTCGCGTCGACTTCGTTGGGAGCATTGGCGTCCATGGGATCTCTCAATTCTTGATGCCGCTCATGGCGATGCCCTCGATCACCATCTTCTGAGCGAGCAGGAAAAGAAGAACTACCGGCAGCACTGACATGCTCATCGCCGCCATGACGAGCGCGAGGTTGCCCGAGCCGAGATAGCCGCGCAAAAGATCCATCGCGATCGGCAGCGTCATCGAGTCCTGCGGCTCCAAGAGCACCCGCGCCTGGAAATAATAGTTCCAGGTCTGAGTGAAGGTGATGATCCCGAGCGCGGCGAGCGCCGGCCGCAGCTGTGGAAGGGAGATGCGAAAGAAGATCTTGAGATAGCCGGCGCCGTCCATCAACGCCGCTTCCTCCAGCGCCTTTGGCTGCGAGCGCATGAACTGCCGCACAAGGAATACGCCAAAGCTCGAAGTGAGATACATCAGCGCCAACCCGATTGGCCGATTCAGGAGCCCGATCCGAGCGAAGCCGAGATAGATCGGGATGATCGTGACCTGGGCCGGAAACAGCAGTCCGGCGAGCATCACGAAGAACAAGGTGTCACGTCCGGGGAAGTTCAGCCGCGCGAAAGCGAATGCGGCCAGCGTGCAGGTGACGAGCTGGCCGATAGTGACTATGACCGCGACCTCAACGCTGTTGGCGTAGATCTGGAGAAACGGAATCGAGGAGTTGAGGACGGCGCGGTAGTTGTCGAAATCGAGCCGCGGCGGAAAAAAGCTCGGCGGCATCTGATAGGCGTCCTTGACTGTGCGGAACGACATGCTGAAGAGCCAGGCGAACGGCAGGAGCATGAAGAAGCCGATCACCGCCATCACCGCAATGATCGCCCAGTCGAGCCAGCGTTGCGAGGCCTTCGTCTCCATCTCAGTGACGCACCCAAGCCCTGGACGCCAGGAACTGAACAATCGTGATCGCGAGAATGACGATGGTCATGACGACGGCGATCGAGGCCGCGTATCCGATCTCAAAACTGTCGAACGCGGACTCGACGATATAGATCGACATCGACCGGGTAGCGTCGCCCGGGCCGCCGCGGGTCAAGATCACAACCGACTCGAACACCTGCAGCGCGCCGATCGAGGCATAGACGATCGCGAAAAAGACGACCGGCGATATCCAGGGAAGCACGATGCGGAAGAAACGCCGCCAGTAAGAGGCGCCATCCATTACCGCAGCCTCAATCAGCGTCTTTGGCACGCCCTGCAGCGCGGCGATGAAGATGATCATAAAGAAGCCGGCGTTCTTCCAGACGTCCATGATTACGATCGACATCATCGCGTATCGGCTGGAGGTCAGCCAGTGGACGGGCGACAGGCCGAGCCGGATTACGTAGTAGTTGATGACGCCGAGATCGTCGCCGTAGAAGTAGCTCCAGACGATGGAGACGAAAGCCGCAGCGATGATGACGGGCAGGAAGAAGGCGAGCCGGAACAGGTAGAGGAAGATCGCCGGCATCTTGCGGTCGAGCGCGAGCGCGAACAGCATGCCGACACAGATGTTTCCGGTCACCGCGAAGATCGTGAAGCGCAGGGTGTTCCAGAAAATCTGTTGCGAGCGGTCGTCGGTGAAGAAGCGGATATAATTGTCCAGGCCGACCCAGCGTGACCCGAGCATCGGGTCGAAATAGGCAAAGCTGAGGATGCACGTGACGACGACCGGCGCGAGGACGAAAGCGAGATAGAGCGCAAAGGAGGGAAGGAGGAACAGGTAGCCGCTGAGCGCCTGGGCCCGCTGCAAATCGGACGCCTGGCGCATAACCGCCACCTGCATGGCCAAGCCTCCGTCCAATCCGCGCCTGTGGCCGGCGCGCGGGAGCCGCCTTCGGCCCGCGGCTCCCGTAGCCCAGCTATTTCGCCTTCTGCAGAGCTTCGAGGCGCTTGAAGGACTCGTTGAGTTCACGGTCCGTGCGCTTCACGCCGTCGGCGATTGAGATCTCGTCCGCCATCATCGCCACATAGTTGCGCATGAAGATCTTTTCGACCTCCTGGAAATTCGCCGGCGAGGGCACAGGAATCGTGTGCGGCAGCGACTGGTAGTAGAGCGCAGCGCTCGGCGGGAAGGCGAGAAATGCGGGAGAGTCCGCAGCTGACTTTCGGCCCGGAACGCCGCCTCCGAGCTCGCCCTCCTCCTTCTGGGTCTCCTCGCTCGTCAATGCGCCGACGAGCTCTTTCGCAAGCTCCTGATTCTTCGAGGTCTTGGACACCCCGTAGCCGCCGAAGCCGATCACCGTATTGCCGTTCACTTTCGACGGCACATTGGCGACGTCCATGTCGAGCTTCGCCTTCTTGGCGTTCTCGATGATCCAGTGGCCGCGCGAGATCATCGCGACCTGCCCGGCGTCGAACTGGTTGTCCATCGTGCTGTTGCCGGGGATCGGCGACACCTTATCAACGTGGATCAGGTCGTGGAGGAACTGCAGCGACTCGGCGACCTTGGGGTCGAGCATGTTCGACGCCGTCCAGTCCGCGTTGAGCGGCGACGTTCCGTTGGTCAGGAACCAGGGTTGGACGAAGAAATTCTGGTTGGGCACTTCGTATCCGTACTGGGTGACATTCCCCGCTGCGTCGTATTTCGTCAGCTTCTTCGCCGCTTCGCGAAACTCGTCCCAGGTCCAGTTCTTCGGATAGTCGAGCCCGGCTTCTTTGAAGAGCCCGCGGTTGTAGTTGATCATGATATTGTTCCACCCGATCGGGATGAAATATGTCTTGCCCTGATAGGATGAGTATTTAAACAAAGATGGATCGAAGTCGGAATAACCAGGGTTCTTTGCAATATAGTCGTCGAGGGGGACGAACAGTCCGCGCTCCTCAAAGGTGCGAAACGTCTCGATCGCTGTCCCATAGACGTCGTAGGCGTCGCCGCCGTTGAACTGCGACAGGACGTGCGTGACGTAGTCGCCCCAGCCATTGGTGATCGGGTCGATCGCGATTTCGACCTTCACGTTTGGATATTTCTGGTTAAAGCGTTCGACGGCGTGCTTCACAGCCGTGAGTTGCGCATCGCCGCCGAAGGCTTCCAGGCGAAGGTTGGCTGCGGTGTCGTCGGCCGAGGCCGCGCCGGCGAGAGTCAGGCTCGACGCAATGAACAGTCCGGTCAAGAGCGATTTCACGATCAATCCTCCCGTTTGACTCCGTTTCCAGCGCCGCTTCGTGGCCTTCGGCGTCTAACCACGGAGGGCGACCACCGCCTAGGGCGTCAGACAGCTTTGTTTGGTGTCGAAACGTTTCGAGGCTAAGCTCGCGTCGAAGGGGAGTCAAGGAGCACTGGTGTTGTCCACGATCAGGGACGTCGCTCGAAGGGCAGGCGTAGCGATCTCCACCGTCTCGGCGGTGATCAACCATTCCGCGCCAACCAGCGCCGACGTCGTCGCGCGCGTGGAGCGTGCGGTCGCCGAAATCGGCTATTCGCCGCAGCGCGCCGCTCAGACGTTGCGCAGCGGCCGCTCCCGGCTGATCGGGGTGATCGTGCCGGATATCACCAATCCGCACTTCTCAGCGCTCGCGCGCATCGTCGAGAAGCAATGCCTGCAGGCCGGATACATGACCTTCGTCTACAATACGGACGAGGACACAAACCACGAAATGCGCATCCTCAGGATGATGCGGAGGGAACGGGTTGCGGGCCTAATCCTGATCTCGACCCGATCGGACGCCCGCCACGGCCGACGGCTAATGCAGGAGATCCATGTTCCAACCGTCCTGATGGGCAGCGCGGTCTCAGGCGCGCCCTATGATTTGGTCGCGCTCGACGATCTGCGAGCCGGCGCGATAGCAGCCGACCGTTTGTTGGAGCTTGGCCATAGGCGCATCGTCGTGATCGGAGGGCGACGAGGTGTGTCGTCACACGGGTTGCGCGTGAGGGGATGCCGTATGGCGTTCCATGCGCATGGACTCAAGCTATCCGAGGGTCAGATTCGATGCGCGAATTTCACTTCCGAAGAAGCCTATGAGCAAACGATACTGTGCATGAGCGCCAGCTCCCCCCCAACGGCCGTTATCTCGTTGAGCAACTTTATGACGATCGGGGTCATGCGGGCGCTCGACGCCGTGAAACGTCGCTGCCCGGAGGACGTATCGTTGATCGGCGTCGACGACCTTGATTGGGCGGACGTCATGTCGCTACGCCCAACTCTAATCGCCCAACCGATCGAGGAGATGACTCGCGCTGCGATCGCCACACTTCTCGATGAGGTGGAGTGCGGGAGCCTTCCGTCAAACAGGCAACTCCTTTTTGCCCCGCGGCTTGTGGAGCGAGCGTCGTGCGCCCGATGGCAAGACAAGTGACGGCGGTTTTGTCACGCTAACGATGGCGCGCGTCCGTATGTGGAGCCGCTGTTCAACGGCGGAACGCTCATCGCTGCAATCGCTCTTGCAGGATATTCGCAAAGAAACCGCCGCTCCGGGACCTCGGCCGCCGCGAAGGAATAGGCGGCGCTTAAAGCAAAACTAGCGTTCTACGGGAGAGGCAAGCTCCGCTATCTCGGGCGCGCCGTCGATCATGAAGGCGAGGTTCTGGAAGCGGTCGTCATCCCGACGCCCGACTGAAGCGCGCCGGCGCACGGTCCGAAGCAACCAAGTTCCTGGCCCTTCGCGGAACAACTTGGTGTTTGGAGCGTCCGTCGCCTCTCGGACGCGACTGCAAACCTCGCGGCGCCGAGTTGGCCAAGGCCCCTTTGCGTTAGACGCTCCAAGGCGGCGGAGCTGAGCGTTTCACGTCATAGCGGTCGATGGCGCTGGCCACGGCTTGCCGCGCAATGAAGCCCCCTGTCGCTATTGCATCAAGGGCGGCGATGACGACGTGAAATCGGTCGACTTCGAAGAAGGCGCGAAGCGCTTGCCGGGTGTCGCTGCGGCCAAAGCCGTCCGTGCCAAGCGTAGTGAACCGGGCGTCCACATAGGCGGCGATCATCTGCGGGTAGGCGCGAACATAGTCTGACGCCGCGATGATGGGCGCGGCGCCGGACAGGCAAGCGCCGAGGTGGCTGACCGCCGGCGTCTCAGGCGGGCTGAGTCGGTTGAGGCGTTCGACCTCCCGCGCGTTCCGCGCAAGCTCGGAGTAACTGGTCACGCTCCAGACTTCGGACGAGATACCCCACTCGGCATCCAGCATCTTTGCCGCTTCGATAACTTCCGGAAGGATCGCGCCCGAGCCAAGGAGACGAACAAACCGGCTGCGATCTTTCGGACCATGTGACGCGAAGAGGTAGAGCCCTTTGATAATGCCAGCTTCCGCGCTTGCGGGTTTCGACGGCTGGCTATAGCTCTCGTTCATCGCTGTGATGTAATAGAATTCGTCCTTGTCCTGCTCCATCATCGCGCGGACGCCGTGATCGAGGATCACAGCCATTTCGTATGCGAAAGCCGGGTCGTAAGCGCGGCAATTGGGAATGGTCGCGGCAAGCAAATGACTTGAACCGTCCTGGTGCTGGAGGCCTTCGCCGGCCAGCGTTGTGCGGCCGGCCGTGGCGCCGATCAAAAACCCGCGCGCCCGCTGGTCGGCGGCGGCCCAGATAAGATCGCCGACGCGCTGGAAACCGAACATCGAGTAGAAAATATAGACGGGCAGCATCGCGAGCCCATGGACGCTGTAGGAGGTGGCGGCTGCGACCCACGACGACAAAGCGCCGGCTTCAGTAATGCCCTCCTCGAGAAGCTGGCCGTCCTTCGATTCCTTGTAGTAGAGCATCGAGCTCGCATCCTCCGGCTCGTAGAGTTGACCGACCGACGAATAGATGCCGACCTGGCGGAAGAGGTTCGCCATGCCGAAGGTTCGCGCTTCGTCCGCGACGATCGGAACGATTCGGGGCCCGAGCGTCTCGTCCTTGAGAAGATTGCTGACGAGACGCACGACCGCGACGGTCGTCGACATTTTCTTTCCCTCGCTGTGAAGCGCGAAGCCAGCATAAGTTTCGAGCGCGGGCGCGGCGACCGCTGGCGCGTTGCGGCGCCGGGCTGGCAGATATCCGCCAAGCGCCCGACGCCGCCTGCGGAGATAGGCGAGCTCCGCGCTATCGTCGGCCGGGCGGTAGAAATCGAGGTTGCGAATCTGCTCGTCGCTGAGCGGCAAAGCGAAGTGGTCGCGGAAGGCCAGAAGCGCGCCGACATCAAGCTTCTTCGCCTGGTGAGCGGTCATCCGGGACTCTCCGGCGCCGCCCATGCCGAAGCCTTTCTTGGTCTTTGCGAGGATGACGGTCGGCCGGCCCCGGGTCGATTTGGCGGCCTCGAAGGCGGCGAACAGCTTCCTGAAATCATGCCCGCCCCGCTTCAAGCCGTCGATCTCCTCGGCGGACATATCCGCGACGAGGTCGCGCACTTCCGGGTCCTCATCGAAGAAGTGCGCGAGATTGTAAGCGCCGTCCCTCGCGCCGAGCGTCTGGTACTTGCCATCGACGGTGGCGGCGAAGCGGCGCAGAAGTGCGTGGTTGGTGTCTCGGGCGAAGAGGGCGTCCCATTCCGAGCCCCACAGCACTTTGATGACGTTCCAGCCTGATCCGCGAAAGGTCATCTCCAGGTCCTGGATGATCTGGCCGTTGCCTCGCACCGGCCCATCGAGCCGTTGGAGGTTGCAGTTGATGATGAAGGTCAGGTTGTCGAGCTTCTCGCGCGCGGCGAGTGAGAGGCCGGCGGTCGACTCCGGCTCGTCCATCTCACCGTCGCCGAACACGCCCCAAACGTGTCGGCCATCGGTGTCCAGGAGGCCGCGATCGCGCAAATAGCGCATAAAACGGGCCTGATAGACGGCGCTGATCGGGCCGATGCCCATAGATCCTGTGGGCGTCTGCCAGAAGTCCGGCATCAGCCAGGGATGGGGATAGGATGAGAGGCCGGGGCCACCGATCTCCTGCCGATAGCGCTCCAGCTGCGCCTCGGTGAGCCGGCCTTCGAGGAAGGCGCGAGCATATACGCCGGGGGCCGAGTGAGGCTGGAAGAAGACAACATCGCCGCCCCGTTCGCCGTCCGCCCCCAGGAAGAAATGATTGAAGCCGACCTCGAAAATCTCGGCGGCGGAGGCGTAGCTCGCGACATGTCCGCCAAGCTCGCCGTAGGCCGCGTTAGCGCGCATGACCATCGCCAGCGCATTCCAGCGAATGATCGCCGTGATGCGGTTCTCCATTTCGATGTCGCCGGGAAATGCGCCCTGCTTTTCGAGCGCAATGGTGTTCCGGTACGGGCCGAAGGGGAGTACGTCGGCTACGACGCCAAGATCCTTCGCCTTGCGGTCGAGCGCAGACAGAAGGAATTCGGCGCGCTCGCCGCCGGCCATGCGAAAGACGGACTCGAGCGCGTCGAGCCATTCGGCGGTCTCGGTCGGATCGCTGTCGGCCGTCGTGGTCGAATCGTTGAAGGTCAGGGTCGGATTGATCCTCTCGAGCATGCCGTCGCTCCGCTGTCGATCGCCTGATCATAGCCGCGAGGTAACCGAATATTCTGCCGAACATATTGTTAGCGTCAGCGTTTTGCGGCATATGTGCCGAATGAGAAGGGCTTTGCAGCATGCAATGCCGGTCAGTCGGCTCGACGCCATCGACATTCGAATCCTGGCCGCACTGCAGGATGACGCCAGCCTCACCAATGTCGACATTGCAAGACGGGTAGGCCTCTCGCCGTCGCCTTGCTTGGCGCGCGTGAGAGCGTTGGAGGAGTCGGAGGTGATCCTGCGCAGGGTCACCCTCCTGGATCCGGTCAAGCTCGGAGCGAGCGTCAGCGTCTTTATTCAAGTCACGCTGGAGAAGCAGACCGAACCGGTTCTCGAGGCGTTCGAGGCGGCCATGGCGAGTTTTCCGGAGGTCATGGAATGCTATCTGATGACCGGCGACTCCGACTACCTTCTACGCGTTGTCGTTTCCGACACTGTCGCCCTGCAGCACTTCATCGTCGGGCGGCTGTCCAAGACGCGCGGGGTCGCCAATATTCGTTCCAGTTTCGCGCTGAAACAGGTGAAGTACAAAACCGCGCTTCCGATCAATGATCTGATTGATCGAAAATAGGCGGGCGCGCCGTCATTGCGGCGTGGGCGCGTCTTGCGCGATGAGCTGCTGGCTCTTGAGGTCTGACCAGAGCGACGCCGGGATCGGATGGCGGCAGTGATCGACGTTCTGTCGGACCTGATCTGGGCTGAACGCGCCGGGGATGATCGAGGCGACAATCGGATGGGCGAGCGGGAATTGGAGGGCCGCCGCTGCGAGGGCCACCCCGTGGGCCAAACACACTGCCCTGATTTTCGCGACTCGATCGATCTCCTCGGGGGTGGCGTCCCTGTAGTTGTACTTGGCGCCCGGTATCGGACCCGTCGCGGTGATCCCGGAGTTGAAAACGCCTCCCACCACGACGCCGACGCCGGCGCGCTGACAGTAGGGGAACTCCTCCTTCAGAACATCCTGCTCCATCAACGTGTAGCGGAGCGCCACCAGAAAGAAATCCAGCGGGACCATATCGAGGAACCGCGGCATCATCCCCAGTTCGTTGATCCCGGCCCCAACGCCGCGCACCAGACCATGCGAGCGCAACTGATCGAGCGCCCGCCAGCCTGAGGTAAAGAGCTGGTTCAGATGGGCCAAGACCTTGGCTTCGGTCAGGTGGAACCAGAAGTCGAGATCGTGAATGAGCAGGAGGTCGATTCGGTTCATGCCGAGCCGCATCTGCGACTGTTCGTAGGACCGCATGATCCCATCGTAGCTGTAGTCGTGCACGTGATCGAAGCGAAGGCCGCCTGCCCATGGTTCAGATTGGAACGCGTCCGGCTTGGCCGGCGGAAAGAACCAGCGTCCCACTTTGGTCGAGAGAACGAATTCGGACCGTGGCTTCAGGTCGAGAAAGCGGCCGCAACGAATCTCGGCCAGACCCCGGCCGTAATAGGGGGCCGTGTCGTAATAACGAATACCGGCGTCCCAAGCCGCTTTCAGCGTGGCGGCCGCCGTTGGCTCGTCGACTCGAACGAAGAGCTCGCCTAATGGCGCACTGCCGAAACCCAGCTTCGTGAGCCGTACACCGCTCTTGCCGAGCTCTCTCATTTCGAAAGGATTCACGAGCGTCTAGTCTCCCGGTAACAGCTCTGTTTCAGCGCCTCGTGGAGGCGCCCCTTTGCCAAGTACATCATCGCTGTCTCGACCGAGAGACGCCGGGCGCCGGCGCGACTTTCAGGGCTGGCCCAAGCCGCGGCCAGCGGGCGCAAGGCCCTTTTCAGGTCTTCGCAGCGAGATAGTCGTGAATAATGCGCCCCGGGACAAGCGTGAAGTCGGCGCGCCAGTAAAGGCCGTCGAGCATGTCGACGACCGGAAGGCGATGGATGGGGGCCTGAGCGTTCGGGCGCAATTCGACGGTGCAAGGTCCACCCCAGCATTCGTGCACGCTGACGTCCGCCAGTCGGCGCGCGGTCAATTGCCGGATCGCTGGACGGCCATCGATGTGGTCGACCGCCTTCAAATTGATGTTGAGGGCGAAATCGAAGTGCCGCGTAAGTCCTTCGAGGCTGTCCGGCCGCTGCTTCGTCGCCATGGTTCCGGTCAGCACGTCGATCCCGTTGCGCCTGACGACGCCCACCGTGAGATCGCCGCGAATTTCGAGCAAGGGCTCGCCGAGCTTCTTCGGCTGGCCGTGCACCTCCCGGCCATGCGCGACGCCAACATCCGACGACAGAAAGAGATACGGCGAATAGGAGCCGGCGATGTCTGCGCCGGGTAGCCTGCAGCCGACCGAGACGTTGCTCTCGCCATAGGCGCCGAGCCAATCGACATCGTTCATGCGGTACACGTGGGCGAGCACGACGTCGGAGGTCGGCTCGAGCGGCGGCGGCAAAACTCGTGCGACGGCCGCCTCGCTGGTTCGCCACGCGAGCGTCAGCACCTCTACATTGCGGAAGGTAAAAGGGAACGGAGGGATCGTCGGCGCATCCCAGGGCGTCGAGAATCCCGGCGCCACGATGTCTTCGACGGTGAGGCGAGCGAGACCGCCACGACGCAGGTCTTTTCCGGTCATTCCCCCTCCACAGCGAAATTCTCCCGCCCGAGCTACACCTCTTCAAGGCGCCCCGAGCGCGCCGAACGATAGAGCGCATCGAGAACCTCGACGGCGCGCATGCCCACTATGCCCGGCGACTGGTTCACGACCTGCCTGCCAAGAGAGATATCGACGAGGACGTTCAACGGCTTTTCGCACGCGTAGGCTCCCGCGCCCTTGGTCATTTCGACGACGATATCCCTTCCGTCGCGGCGCCACACCTCCAGGCGCTCACGTTCGATGTCGAGCACAAGGACGCCTTCCGAACCGAACACGCGCAGATCGATCTGGTTTCCACGGTGCTTGGGCGTCGTGGCCGACCCAGAGACGGAGGCGGTCGCTCCATTGGCGAACTGCACGACGGCAGCATCGTAATAGTCGACGCCGGTCGGCGACTTGCCGGTGAGGGCGAATACGCGCGTTGGCTCGAGATCTGCGATCCGGAACAATAGTCCGAGCGCGTGTACGAGCTGACCCCAGCCATAGCCGCCCGCCCGTTTCGGATCGGCCCACGTCGAAGGTGGGGGACGGAACATGTGTCCCTCGGTCTCCTTCATTGGGTGGCCGGCGAAGAGGTCTTCCAGCGCGGAGGCCATTTGCAGCACAACGTGCTCGACGCGGCCGATCCGTCCATCCGCGACCAGGGCCCGCGCCTCGTCGGTCCAGTCCTTGAAGTTCCAACCGTAGGGCACGATCACCTGTTTGCCCGCGGCGTCCGCTTTGGCCATCAGGTCTCGGGCATCGGCGGCTGTGGTTGTCAACGGCTTTTCCACCAGCAGGTGGCAGCCTTTCGCCAGTGCAGCCACAGCGTGCTCGTGATGCAGCACGTGAGGCGACGAGATCACCACGCCGTCCATCGGGACCTGGTCCAGCATGGCGCGATAATCCTCGAAGCCGAGAGGGACCTCGAATGTGCGTTGCAGCTCGGCGAGTTCCGGCGCCCCAAGGCGGTTGACCGCGACGATCTCGCAATCCTCGTTCGCTCTCAGCACCGGCAAATGGTTGACCGCCGCCCACCAACCGGCGCCAATCACACCGATGCGCGCCTTCCGAGACATTCCGCTCCCGCCTTCGCTCGATAGTCCGTGTTTGGGTCTCGCATGCTACGGCATGCTGCGCGGCTTGAACATCCTGCCGCAAACTTGACGCTGTCGGGCGCGCCGCAATAGCGTTCCTCTCACTCCCATGGTTGGGCATGCGATGGCGCCGAAGTTGAAGATTGAACGCATCGAATGCGTGCCGCTCAGCATGCCGCTTCCGCGTACGTTTCGCGGCAGCAACTACTTCATGACACATCGCTGCACGATCATTACGAAGGTTTACACCTCGGCGGGGATCATCGGCGAGATCTACAACGGCGACGAATTCGAAACCCAGGGCGAGGTTGTCAAGATCATCCTCGACGAGATCCAGCCTCTGCTGATCGGAAAGGACGCGTTTAACATCGAGGGCTGCTGGGAGCTCATGCGCAAGCCGAGCACCAACATCCTGCGAGACCGGAAACTCGCGATGTGCGCGCAAGCCTGTGTTGACAGTGCGCTTTGGGACGCGGTCGGCAAGGCGCTCGACGCGCCGCTTTACAAGCTTTGGGGCGGCTATAGCGATCGACTCCCGTCCATCTGCATCGCCGGCTACTATGAGGAAGGCAAGACGCTCGCCGACTTCGGACGCGAGATGGAGCAGATCAAACTTCAGGGTCATGCAGGCTGCAAATTCAAAGTCGGAGGGCGGACTCCAGCTGAGGATGCCGAACGCGTGCGGGTCGCACGCAAAGCGGTGGGCGAGGATTTCATCCTCGTCGTCGACGCCAACCAGAACTGGACGCTGCGACAGGCGGTCGAATTCTCCCGTCTTGTCGGCGACCTCAATATTCGCTGGTTTGAAGAGCCGGTGCGCTGGGAGAATGACCGCCTGGATATGGCGGCGGCGCGCAGCCAGACGGGCATTCCGATCTGCGCCGGCCAGAGCGAGATTTCTCGCGCCGGTTGTCGCGATCTCATGATGTCAGGCGCGATCGACGTTTGCAACTTCGATGCCAGCTGGGGCGGAGGTCCGACTGAGTGGCGACGTGTCGCCGCCTTGGCGTCCTCCTTCGCCGTCGAGATGGGACATCACGAGGAGCCGCAAATCTCCGCCCACCTCTTGGCCGCGATTCCGAACGGGACCTATCTTGAGTCCTTTCATCCGGATCGCGACCCGATGTTCTATCGGCTTGTCGCCAATCGATCGTCGCTCAAGGACGGTTATTACGATGTTCCATCAGGCCCAGGCTTCGGCCTGGAGCTCGATAAGGATGCGATCCGCAACTATCGCGTATAACCGCCGCTAGGGCGAGACAAACTCAAGGGAGCGAAGCGAGAATGGCCGAGCCGCCGGCAGAGAGTGGAAGCCCGAGCAACAAGTCCTCCGCGCGACTGAGCGCCGAAGATCGAATCGGTCTTTACCGGACAATGGCTTTGATCCGCGAGTTTGAAGAGCAGGTCCATCGCTCTTATCTCGAGGGTCTCGTTCACGGAACGACTCATTTGTGCAACGGACAGGAGGCGGTCTCGGCTGGAGTCGCCAAGGCGCTCCGTGACGACGACTACGTCAGCTACACCTATCGTGGACATGGCCAGTGCCTGGCGCGAGGTATGGACCTCGAAGCCGCCTTCGCTGAGCTGTTTGGACGCGATACTGGCGTTTGCGGCGGGCTCGGCGGCTCAATGCACCTCACGGACATCGATCGGGGCTTGATCGGCGCCTTCGGGATTGTTGGCGCCGGCCTGCCGGTCGCCGTCGGGGCGGGGGTTTCGGCGCAACTTGCAGGTCGCAAACAAGTTTCAGTCTGCTTTTTCGGCGACGGGGCGACCAATATTGGCGCCTTTCACGAGGCCATGAATATGGCGCAGGTTTGGAAATTACCGGTGATCTTTGTCTGCGAAAACAATCTTTACGGGGAGTTCAGCCATATCCTCCACACGACCCCGTACGAGAACCTCGTCATCCGCGCCGCCGGCTACTCCATGCAAACCGAACTGGTCGACGGCAACGACGTTCTGGCTGTTTACGACGCTGCGGCGCCGGCGATCTCGCGCGCGCGAGACGGCGACGGACCTACCTTCATCGAGTGCAAGACCTATCGCCATCGCGGCCATTCGCGCACCGACCCGGCCAAGTATCGCCATCAAACCGAGGTCGAGGCGTGGCTGAAACGAGATCCGATCTTGCTCTACCGAGCCGAGCTCGGCGCAGCTGGCGTATTATGCGACGCCGATGCCGAAAACATCGCCACTGAGACTCGCACCCTGGTCAAAGCGGCCGCAGATCGCGCCGCCGCTGCCCCGTGGCCCTCGCTGACGCAGGACTTCGCGGCCAGGACGTTCGCCCAATGACGGCGAATGAGAAAATCATCTCGACCACGGCCGAGCCGGTTGAACAGACCAGACATGAGACCACCTACCGCGAAGCGATTGTCGCGGCGTTGCGCGAGGAGATGCGGCGCGATCCGAAGACCTTGATCATGGGCGAGGATATTGGTGAATCTGGCGGCCCGTTCAAGACATGCCAAGGGCTCTACGAGGAGTTCGGCGCGGCGCGCGTCCGCGATACGCCGATCGCGGAGACCGGCTTCGTCGGCGCGGCGCTGGGTCTCGCGCTGACCGGCTACCGGCCCATCGTCGAGATTATGTTCGCCGACTTCCTCGGGGTCTGCTTCGATCAGATCGCCAACAGCATCGCCAAGCACCGCTTCATGTCGGGCGGGCGCGTCAAGACACCGATCGTCATTCGGGCTCTCGGCGGAGCCGGCCTGCGATTCGGCGCCCAGCACTCGCAGACAGCCGAGTCCTGGCTCCTGTCGGTGCCGGGGATCAAGATCATCTGTCCCTCCGATCCCGAACAAGCCTATCTGATGCTGAAGGCCGCGATCCGCGACGACAATCCGGTTCTCGTGCTTGAGCACAAGGCGTTGCTCTCGATGAAGGGACCGGCGCCGATCGGCATCGATGAGGTGACGATGCCAAGCGGCCCGCGGGTGTTGCGGCCCGGCCGTCACGCCACAATCGTCGCCAGCCTCGCGATGGTCCGGAAGGCTCTTGCCGCCGCCGAAAGTCTGAACGCCGAAGGCATCGAGGCGGAAGTGATCGACATCCAGGTGCTGCGACCCCTGAACGTCGCGCCGATCAGCGACAGCGTGCGGCGAACCAACATCCTTGTTACCGTCGAGGAGCAGGCCCCGACGGGCGGATGGAGTTCGGACGTCGTGGCGGACGTTGTGAGCCAGGCCTTCGACTATCTCGACGCTCCGCCCGCGCGTATCACGTTGCCGGATCACCCGCTCCCTTACAGCCCACATCTCGAGGATGCGCTCATCCCATCGCCCGAGAGAATCGCGGCGACGGTCAAGTCCCTTCTTTGACGGGCGTCTCATGGACTTACTTGTCCCGAAGCTCAGCGCCACCATGGAAACCGTCAAGGTTCTGCGTTGGCTAAAGCAGGTCGGCGACAAGGTCGCGACGGGCGCGCCGCTCGTCGAGCTGGAGACCGACAAGGCCACGATGGAAGTAGAGTCGCCCGCGGAAGGAACGCTCGAGGCGGTGCTGGGCGCCGAGGGCGAGGAGCTATCGGTCGGCGCGCTGCTGGCTCGGCTCAGAATCGCCGGCGAATCCGCAACTCCAAGTGAGATGAAATCGACGGCGGCGAGCGTGGCGGTCGCGCCTGCGCATGGGGCGGACCCCGTCGCCGCGGCGTCTCGGCCCTCGACGAGGGCGCCCGGGTCGCGGATCCTTGCTTCTCCCTTCGCGAAGCGCCTCGCGAAAATGAATGGGACTGATCTGGGACGTCTTGCGGCCGCAAACCCGCTCACGCGAATCCGCGGGCGCGACGTTATCTCCGCGCTCCAGACCCGGGACGCGAAGGTGAATCTCACCACGCCGGCGTCCGCGGACTTCGAGCCGTTCTCGCTTGCGCGACGTCAGATTGCTGAGTCGGTCGCCCTCAGCCGAAGGACGATCCCGTCCTTCGTCATCGACCGCTGGGTCGAGACCACGGCTATCGATCAAGCGCGCCTAACTCTTGGCCGCGAGATCGAAAGAGCAATCGGCGTCAAGCCGACCCTTACCGATTTTTTGTTTCAGGCGCTGGCCGAATCATTCGCCAGGCATCCCCGCATCCTCGACCGCTGGCATGAGCAGGATGGCCACGCGGTCAGAATGCGGGTCTCGAACATCGACGTCGGCCTCGTCGTCGCCCTTGCCGATGGCGTCATGATTCCGGTGTTGCGCAACCTTGCCGACAAATCGATTCGCGAAATCGCCCAGGCGCGGCGCAACGCAATCGAGCGCGCTCGTTCGGGCCGACTTCTGCAGGCCGATCTTACGCCAATCTCATTCTCGGTTTCCAACCTCGGCAGGAGCGGCGCCGACCGCTTCGAAGCAATCATCTACCCCGGGCAATCGGGCATCCTCGCCGTCGGACGCCAGCATGAGCGGGTTATTGCGCGGGCGGGCGGCGTCGCCGTCGCGACAGGCGTCAACCTCACCCTCTCGTTCGATCATCGCCTGATCGACGGACTCCAAGGCGCCCAATTCATCGACACATTAGCCGAGCGGATCGAGCGTGCAGTCTGGCCATCCAGTTAACAGAATCTACAGGCGCCGTCTCGCTGCGCCGTCGTCGCGAGCGTGACGCTCCATTCGCGAAATCTCGGTAGCGAGAGCCTCAACGTGCGGATAGTCGCCAACCACAATCTGGCGCGATAAACCGCCGTCGACGACGACATGCGCGCGGTCGGCGGCTTCGTAGACCTCCAGCACTTCGGTGCAGAACATGATCACGGTGTTGTCGGCGCCGACATAGTCGCGCAGCAGCCGATAAATTTCGCGCTTGCTGTGAATGTCCACGCCACGCGTCGGCTCCTCGAGCAACAGCAGCCGCGGCGCGCAATTGAGCGCTTGGGCAATCGCCACTTTCTGTTGATTGCCGCCGGAAAGTGAGCGTATACCTTGCGAGACGGAGTGAGCTCGTATCAAA
>JBAUXQ010000929.1:0-1585 GCA_049584355.1 Roseiarcus sp.
TCGGAATCGGTCGAGCCAACCGCCTTGACGGCATTGAGATAGGTGAGTGTCGCGGAATAGAGGGCGGCCTGCGAGAAGGTCGGCATCTTCTTGGTCTTTTCGAAGAAGCGATTGGCGAAGCCGCGCGTGGTGTCGTCCGTGTTCCAATACCAGGCGGTGGTCAGCACCAGCCCTTGCGCAATATCGAGACCGACCGCGTGGACGTCGGTGAGGAACACCAGGAGCGCGGCGGGCTTCATTGTTTTTGTCAGGCCGAACTCCGACGCAGCCTTGAGTGAGTTTTGCGTGTCGGCGCCGGCGTTGGCGAGGCCAAGCACCTTCGCCCCCGAGCCTTGCGCCTGGAGGAGAAAGGAGGAGAAGTCTGACGTCCCGAGTGGCACGCGAACGTCGCCGACCACGCTTCCCCCGCCTGCCTTGACGACTTCGGTGGCCCCGGCTTCCAATTGCTTCCCGAAAGCGTAGTCCGCGGTAATGAAGAACCAGCTCGTGCCGCCCTCTTCGAGGATCGTTTTGGCGGTGCCGTTGGCGAGCGCGGTCGTGTCTTAGCCGTAGTGAATGGTGTAGGGGGTGCAGTCCTTGCCGGTCAGCGACGCGGCGGCCGCGCCGATGGCGAAGAACGGGATCTTCTTCTCCTTGGCCGCGGCCGACATCGCGATGCTGACGCCGGAGTTGGACCCGCCGAGCAGCATCGTCATGCCGTCAGTGTCGGCCCATTCGCGCAGTTTCTCTGCCCCGAGAGCCGGCTTGTTCTGATGATCGAAGGTCAGAACCTCGATCGGCTTGCCGAGCACAGTTCCGCCGAAATCGGCGATCGCCATCTTGATCGCCTCGACGCCGTGAGGGCCAATGACGTCGGCGTAGGGTCCGGACATGTCGTCGATGTCGCCGATCACGACCTTATTGTCGGCGGCCCATGCCGCGCCGGCGGCAAGCGAGGCGCAAAGCGCACCTGCGAGCATCAAAGTCCGTCTAAGTGATTTCATTCCCATTCCTCCCGATTTCACGGTTCGTCAGGCGGCGCGCCGCCAAAGCCCAAGCCCGAGCGGGCATAATGCTTGGCGCCGCGGCGCATGGCAACCCGCGCTTTAGTCGCACTCGCGCTTGGCGCGCCGGCTGCGGGCGCCTATAAAACGCCCATGGCGCGAAAAGAGTCCCGGCAGGCGAGGGCGGCGAGGGCCGAGGCGATCTTCGAGCGGCTGGCCGCAGCCAATCCGGCGCCGAAGGGCGAGCTCAAATACGTCAATCCGTTCACGCTCCTGGTGGCGGTGGTGCTTTCGGCGCAAACGACCGACGCCGGCGTCAACAAGGTCACGCCGGCGCTGTTCGCCATCGCCGACTCGCCCGAGAAGATGGCGGCGCTCGGCGTCGAGCGGCTTGCCGAACGGATCAAGACCATCGGGCTCTATCGGACCAAGGCGAAAAACGTCATCGCGCTTTCGCGGGCGATCGTCGAGCGGCACGGCGGTCAGACGCCGCGCGATCGAGCGGCGCTCGAGGCGCTGCCCGGCGTCGGGCGCAAGACTGCGAACGTAGTGCTCAACACCGCCTTCGGCGAGCCGACGCTCGCGGTCGACACCCATGTCTT
>JBAUXQ010000930.1:0-1838 GCA_049584355.1 Roseiarcus sp.
GTTGATAACCTTATTTTGACTGTTTCGAATGGTAATTATGGCCAAATAATTCCGTGCGCGATGACACCGGTGACCTATCTCATATGTTCGTCACGACACGAGCTGCTGACCGCCGTCAATGTCGTACGTTGCGCCGGTGAGTGCTGTGTTGCTCATAATGTGAACGGCTAGCGCGGCGACATCAGCCGGTCCGACGACGCGGCCGATGGGCAGTGTCGCGCGCAGCTCGTCCCGCCGCTTCTCGAGTTCGTCGCCGAGCAGTGATGCCGACAGCGGTGTATCGACGAAACCTGCGGCGATCAGGTTCACGCGGATCGGCGCCAGCTCAAGCGCAAGATTAGCGACAAGAGCAGGAAACGCGGCGGTGGCTGTCGACACGATTGCGAGGCCAAGCCGCGGGCGACGAGCGCCTGTGCCCCCAACGAATATTAGGGAGCCAGCCGGCCGGACCTTACGGGCGGCGCTGCGTGCAACGTTGAGCGCGAGTAGCAGGTGCTCGGTGAGTCCCTGTCGTGCGTCCTCTGGGGACATTTCGAGAGGAGGGCGATAGTGGGGAGCCCCGGCAGTGACCATAACATGGTCAATCGGGCTCGGCAGATCCTGAAAGAACGACTGCAAGGAAGCCGGATCGTTGGCATCGAAGGCCGCGGTGCGCTCGGCGCCGAGTTGGCGCGCAGCTTGTTCGAGGTGTTCGCGATTGCGCCCGGTAAGGATGATGCTGGCGCCCTCAGCGCGGGCGCGCCGAGCGGTTTCAAGGCCTATACCAGCGCTGCCGCCAATGATGACGACGGTCTGGTGGACCAGTTCCGGCCCGGGCCGACTGGGGATGGTTGAGCCTGAGGCGCTCATGACCCCTCCGATAGAAACCATCAGTTCGCCAGTACGATGAGCAGCCTTCCGTTTCAATGATGTAATGATTGAGGCCGACAGATTTCTCGGTCCGTCACCGCGTTGGATCGCCCGCGGGTTGATCTAGATGCGCGAGATTGACTCTTACCGCAGGGGTTAACACTCGCCGGTCACTGAAGTTCCGTCGCACTAATTAGGCGTTCGCCTCGTTCCCATCATGGTCGTGCGGATGGGCTGCTTTCGGCGCGTCCCGCCCGTAGCGCCTACGCCCGCTCTCTGGTGTTCTCCGCCCGTACCGGAGCTGATCGTGAACGGCAGCAAAGGGTCGACTTGACCAGTTCGCCAAGCCCTCGCGGAATGGCCGGTCTTTGCGCACTGCCGTAGTTCACTGCGTCGCACTTGCACTAGCGAGATCCCGGACGGGCATACCCGTTGGCAGCGGAAATTCCACCCAGATTTTCGCTTTCGCCCTCGATGATGTTTCTCTAAAATCTGCGGCGCGCCGTGGTGGTGGTGGAAGACGCGACCGTTCGCCCCTTTGTCCCGGAGAACACCACCTTGATCGTCATCGGTCTCATCCTTTGCGTGTTCGGCGTCGGCTTCCTCTGCTGGCTGCTGTTCACGCTTGCCGTTTACGCGCTACCGACCTTCGCGGGCATGACGGCGGGTCTGGCCGCCTATCACAGCGGGACAGGCGTCCCCGGTGCGGTTGTCGTGGGGTTTGCTGCGGGAGCGGTCACGCTTGTCGCAGGCCAGGCCTCCTTTGCGGCCGTCAGATAGCCGGTGCTACGCGTAGTGATCGCCATCCTTTTCGCGGCTCCAGCCGCCATTGCCGGCTACCACGCAACGCTGGCCCTTGCCCACATCGGCGTGCCTTCGGCGAGTTGGCGGGAAGTCTTTGCAATCGCCGGCGCGATTGTCGCCGGAGGAACCGCGTTCGTTCGTTTGGCGGCGGGGGCCGCCCCGCCCGCTGCCGGACACGTTGGGGC
>JBAUXQ010000931.1:0-2190 GCA_049584355.1 Roseiarcus sp.
TCCTCGCCGTTCAGCCCCGACGCCGCCGCCGCCGGCCGCCGCGCGCTCCGCAACGTCGCCCTCAGCCTGTTCGTCGACGGCGACGTGATCGAGGGACTGGAGCTCGCCCACCGCCAGCTCGCCGACGCCGACAACATGACCGAACGCCTCGGCGCGCTGACGGCGATCGCCCTCAAGCCGGACGACGCGCGCGAACATGCGCTCGACGCCTTTGGCCGGCGTTTTGCAATGGAGCCGCTCATTCTCGACAAATGGTTCGCGCTCCAGGCGCTCATTCCCGAGCGCGAGACGCTGGAGAGGGTGCGCGCGCTGATGAGCCACCGCGGGTTCTCGCTCGCCAATCCCAACCGCGTGCGGGCGCTGATCGGCGGGTTCACCGCCAATCAGACGCAGTTCAATCGCCCCGACGGGGCAGGCTTTGGACTGCTCGAAGAGGTGGTGGTCTTTCTCGACCCGACCAATCCGCAGATCTCGGCGCGGCTTTTGACCGCGATGCGGTCGTGGCGGTCGCTCGAGGGGGGCCGCCGCGGCCATGCCGAAGCGATGCTGAGGCGCATCGCCGCCCAACCCTCGCTGTCGCCGGATGTGCACGACATCGTGACCCGGAGTTTGGGCTAAGGGCGGCAGTCGGCGGTCGGCGGACCCTGCGCGCCGACTGCCGATTCTCTCGCAGCCCCGTTCGGCCACAATTTTTCCGCTCGCCGCCTGTCAAGGGTCTGGACAAAGATTCGCACAAGGATTCTTATCGTAGTGATTCGGGCGTAAAGGCGGCTGCCCGAGTGTAATTTGTGGCGAAGTCTGGGAAGGGCGATGACGCGTGTAAGCGCGGCAAACGGGGGCGCTTGTCCGGAAGGGCCAGCCCAAGGCTTGAGCGGGGAGGCGGCGCTTCGCTTCACGCTGGCGTGGGCGCGCCGCCCGATCGAGGCGCTCGAACGGGCGCATCGGCGTTTCCCCGCCGCGACGGTTCGCTGGCGGGTGATTCCGCTGGCGGCTTTGGTCGGGGCGGCGGTCGCGATCGTTGCAATCGTCGCCTTGACGCTCCAGCATTTGGCGCTCGAGCGGGATCTCGCGCTTGGCGCCGCCGAGCGCGAGATCGCCATGAGGGCGACGATTCTCGCCCAGCGGCTCGACGCGGCGCTGGCCGCTGAACCGCTGGCGTCGGCCGCCGAAATCTTTCGCCGCGTCCTCGACGCCCATCCTGAGGAGCGGTTCGCCAAATCGATCCTCATCGACCGCAACGGGCGCCTGGTCGAATACGGCCAGACCCATTCCGCCGCCAATTCGCCGCTCGCGACCCTGGTGGGCGGCCCGAAGGCCGCGGCCGCGGGCGACGATTGGGGCGGCGTGATTCGCTACAAAACGGGAGACGAGGAGGAATTTGCCGCCGTGCGGGCTCTGTCGAGAGCCTCGGCGCGGGTCGCCTTCGCCTCGCCGGTCGATCTCCATCTCGCTGCTTGGCGCCGAACGGGGCTGGTGACCATCTGCCTGCTGGCCTCGACCGTCGCGCTGATGATCGCGGCGGCATGCTTCTACGCCATTGACGACAGAAGCAGGCGCAGGCGCGTTCGCGAGGAGCGCGCGCGGCGCGCCCGCTTCGATTTGGCGCTCAATCGCGGACGTTGCGGCCTATGGACGTGGGATTTGGAGAACGGCCGCATCCATTGGTCGGCTTCGATGTTCGATCTTCTGGAGCTCGCGGAGCGGCCCGGCCACTGGTCGATCGCCGACCTGCAACGCCTCGTGCACCCCGACGACGAGACCCTGGAGACGATTGCCCGAATGGCGGCCGAGCGGTGCGGGAGGTGCATCGACATCGAGTTCCGCATGCGCGCGGCGGACGGACGCTGGGTGTGGCTTCGCAAGCGCGCCGATATTGTCGAGGATGAGGAGACCGGCGCGACGAGCCTCATCGGCATCGCCTTCGATGTCACCGAGCGCAAGCGCGAAGCCGAGCTGTCGGCTACCGCCGACCAGCGCCTGCGCGACGCGATCGAGGCGATTTCCGAGGCCTTCGTCCTATGGGATTCGGGCAACCGGCTGGTGCTGTGCAACTCGAAATATCAAAGCCTGCGCGATCAGGCCGGCGAGTCCGGGCGGCCCGGCGCGCGACGCGACCCGTTCGCCGCGCCGGGCGAAGCCCCCGTCATCGCCCGTGAGGCCTTAAGCGCCGCGGGCGACGGCGCCTCTACC
>JBAUXQ010000932.1:0-11570 GCA_049584355.1 Roseiarcus sp.
CCCAAGCGCGAGATTGAAGTGGTTGCCAGGCGCGGAAAGCCCGATCCGGCCGCCGGGCCGCAGAGACCACATATAGGCCGAGCCGCCCCTCGTGTTGGCGAGCAGCTTGACAGCGATTCGATAGACCCCGTCGGCGCACGGGCCGACGACCGAATAGGACCGGACGTCAGGCCGGCCGCGGACCATGACCGATACGTTGATGTGGCTTCCCGGTGAAGCGGCGACGAAGCCGCCCGAGGGCTCGATCTCGATCAAGCGAATAGCGGATGTCAGATCGCGAGTCGCGCGGACCGTCCCGTCACGCCACTCGATGACTTCCGCCATCGGAAACGCCTATTCCGCCGCCTGAGGCGCGCCGGCCGAGCGTTGCTCGCGCGCCAGCATCGCGTCGATCAGCCTGCGCGCCCATAGCGCCCCCGCGTCGATGTTGAGATTATAGAACGGCGAGCGCGGATTGCGGTCGATGGCGCGCTGCTGCGCCTCGAGCACGACATGGTCCTGGTCGTAGACGCCCTTGCCGTCGTTGACGTGGGCGCGCTGCAGATCGCGGGTGAGTTGCTCGTCGTCGGTCCGGAAAGTGCGGACGAAATTCCAGAAATAATGACAGCTCGTTTCCGTCTCCGGCGCGAGCGCGGCGAGGAAGGCGCCGTTCACGCCCTGCGAACGGTCGCCGTCACGCGCGCCCGAGCCGGTCGGCGCGACGCCGACGTCCCCGACCACCACCGCCGGGGCCTCGAAGGTCACGATCTGCCAACGATCAACGTGTCCGGGCCTGCCCAGTTGTCTCGCCCAGAACGGCGGCGGATCGATATCGATCATCCAGCGCGCCATGGTGGCGGCGCGATCGGTATGGGTGACCTCGAACGGCGTATCGAGGATTGCATCGTCGCCGATGCTGCCCGCATGCACGTAGGTCTCGTGGGTGAGATCCATCAGGTTGTCGACGACCAGCCGGTAGTCGCATTTGAGCGAGTAGAAGGTGCCACCCTCGCCTTTCCATGTCTCGCCGTCGTTCCAGTGAAAATCGGGCATTTGCGCCGGATCGGCGAGGGCCGGATCGCCCGGCCAGACCCAGATCAGCCGGTGGCGCTCGACCACCGGATAGCTCCGCACGCAGGCGGATGGATTGATCGTCTTCTGCGCCGGCATATGGGTGCAGCGCCCGGCCGAATTGAACACGAGGCCATGATAGCCGCACACGATCTGGTCGCCGACGAGGCGGCCCATGGAGAGCGGCAGCAGCCGGTGCCAGCAGGCGTCCTCGAGCGCCGCAACGGCGCCGTCGGCGCGGCGGTAGAGAACGATGTCGTGGCCGCAGATGGTCCGCGCCGCCAAGCCGCGCTCGATCTCATGGCCCCACGCGGCCGGATACCACGCGTTCAAAGGGAAGGGCCTGCCGCTCGCCATCGCTTTCCTCCGGCTCCGGCCTCATAACCGGCTTCGCCTGATGTCGCGAAATCTGCGCCCGATGCGGGCTCTCCGCAAGCCGGACGGTTCGCTCTGGGATGGAAGCCGGGTCCCGAATGTCCGAGACGGGCGGACTTTTGCCGTTGCAGGGCGAAGATTGGAGGGCCGGAGTCCGCCGCAATCCTTACCAAGCGGTCTAGGCGCCGGGATTTGGCTGCCCGGTTTTTCGAGCAGTTGCTTCCGGAAAATCGAAGCTCATGCTAAGGTGCGTCCTGCCATGACCACTTCGATCGACCGCACGCGACCAACCCAGCGCCGAACGCCGCCGGGGAGTCGCGCGCATGCTCTACATCTCTACTGTGTCCTTAACGAGCCGGAATCCGGGAGAAAAGAAAAAATGGCCTGGGGGTCGGCGCAACCCATTGAAATGGCTCGTTTCGGACAAGGAAATCCAAGAGAATCCAAGCCTTTTTCTTTGATCGTCTTTGCTCCGCTTTGTCCGGGTTTTGCTGGATTTTGCTAGATTTGGAATCGGCTTGGAAGACCAACGCCGGCACCGCTTAGGGGAGGAAACCTTGACCAGTCTGTTCGACCTGACCGGGCGCGTGGCCATCGTCACCGGCTCCTCCCGGGGCATCGGCCGGGCGATCGCCGAGCGGCTCGCCGAGCACGGCGCAAGCGTCGTCATCTCGTCGCGCAAGGCCGAGGCCTGCGCCGAGACCGCAGCCGCCATCAATGGCGCGCTCAAGCGCGACGCTGCGAAGCCGATCGCCGCCAACATCTCGTCCAAGGAGGAGCTTCAGCATCTCATCGACGAGACGACCGGCGCCTTCGGCCGGATCGACATTCTGGTCTGCAATGCGGCTTCCAATCCCTATTATGGAGCGATGGCCGGCATATCGGACGCCCAGTTTCGCAAGATTCTCGACAACAACGTGCTCGCCAATCATTGGCTGATCCACATGGCCGCGCCAGGCATGATCGAACGCAAGGACGGCTCGGTGATCATCGTCTCGTCGGTCGGCGGGCTGAAAGGTTCGAAAGTGCTCGGCGCCTACAACATCTCCAAAGCCGCCGATCTTCAGCTGGCGCGCAATCTGGCGGTCGAATGGGGACGGCATAATGTGCGGGTCAATTGCATCGCGCCGGGCCTGGTCAGGACCGACTTCGCCCGCGCTTTGTGGGAGAACCCTGAGACGCTGAAGGCGGTCACTGCGACGACGCCGCTCGGGCGGATCGGCGAAGCGGACGAGATCGCCGGCGCGGCGGTCTATCTCGCGTCGAAAGCGGGATCGTTCACGACCGGACAGGTCATTGTCGTCGACGGCGGCGCGACGATCGCCGGCTGAAGCAGAACAAGGCTCCACACCGGCGCCGCAACCTTGAAGCAGAAGCCAATCGATGGACCGATCAGCGCATCTCGATCCCGAAGCCGCGGCGAGCGGGTTTCCGGCGTTCGAAACGCTTCCAGGCGCGCTCGACGCCGGGGCGCTGATCGTTTGCGATCACGCGAGCAACGCCATCCCTCCCGATTACGGGACGCTCGGACTGCCGCGCGCGGCGCTCGAACGGCACATCGCCTATGACATCGGCGCCGCGGACGTGACCCGCGCGCTCGCGGCCGAGCTCGACGCGCCGGCCGTGCTGTCGACCTATTCGCGCCTGGTCATCGACCCGAATCGCGGCCTGGACGATCCGACCCTGGTCATGCGCTTCTCCGACGGCGCGATCGTGCCGGGCAACGCTGACGCCGATGAGCGGGAGATCGCCCGCCGCAGCGCGCGCTTCTGGGCGCCGTACCGACACGAGATCGCGGCGACGGTCGATGCGATGCTCGCGACCGGGGAGCCTCCGGCGATCGTCTCGATCCATTCCTTTACCGCCGTCCTGCGCGGCGCGGCGCGACCGTGGAAGGTCGGGATCTTATGGGACCGCGACGGGCGGATCCCGAAGCCGCTGATCGAGGCGCTGGCCGCGGAGCCGGATCTCGCCGCGGCCGAGGTCGGCGACAACGAGCCCTACGACGGGGCGCTGGCCGGCGACACGATCGATGCCACCGCTACCTCGCGCGGATTGGCCAACGCCCTGATCGAGCTCAGACAGGATCTGATCGCCGAGAGGCCGGACGCGCTCGCCTGGGCCGCGCGCCTCGCCCGCCTGCTGCGGCCCATCCTCGCCGACGGCAAAAGCCGCGCGCCCGCCGATTTCGGCAGCCGGACGAGGAGGAGCGCGCATGGCCGGGGAAAACCCTTACTCGCAACTTGACCCGAACAGACATTCGGCGCGATGCGTCGCCGCTCACGGAAACGCGCGAGATGATGGGATCGGGATGGCGAAAGCAAACGAGACGACAAAGACCGAGACAAGCGAGGTCAACGCCGGTCATCTGCGCGCGTTCGTCGAGCGGATCGAGCGGCTCGAAGAGGAGAAGAAGGCGCTCTCAGGCGACATCAAGGACGTCTACGGCGAGGCCAAGGCCAACGGCTTCGACGTCAAGATCATGCGGAAAATCGTATCGATCCGGAAACAGGACCGCGACAGCCGAATCGAAGAGGAGACGATTCTCGATCTTTATCTGGCCGCGCTCGGGATGAATTGATCGTCGCCGACCGCCGAACTTCGGCGGCCCGCCGAGCGGCGCAGCCGACGGCGGGTTGCAATCAATGAGCGTCGTGTCACAATGCCACGGCGCGGTCATCGACGGCAGGACAATGGTATGATCAAGCAACGGGCGCAGAGTGATTATCGGCGAGGCATTCCGCGGTCAGTCTCTTCGGCGCTGTCTTTTGCTCTTTTTCTTTTCGTGACATCCGAAAGCTTCGGCGATCAACCCACGCCGCTCACCGTCGAGCAGCCATCGAAACAACCGATTGTGCTTACCCAAGGGTTCTCGACAACAATTCATAGCGAGCGTCCATTTGGAAAGATTTCGATCACCAATCCCGAAATTGTCGACCTGGTCTTGCGGACCGACAAGAGCGCGGTCCTTATTCCCGAGCATGTGGGACGGACCAATGTTGATTTTCTTGACGACCACGGAACCATAATCAGCAGCATGGATGTTGTTGTTATTCGGCAGAGCACAACCGACCGCGTCGTCGTCTATGATCACCCCACCTTAGGGGCTTTTTCCTCGTATCATTGCGGAACGATCGGATGCGAACATTTCGAGGAAATACCCACCAAAGAACAAGCGCTGGCGCCCATGCCCCGGGACAGTGGCCAGCCCGGTATGCCTATGGATAACGGTCTTCCCGGCATGCCCGGCGACAATGGTCTACCGGGGATGCCTCCTCCCCAATGAGCTTGCAGATGGTCACTGGCTGCAGTCGACGCTTCCGCACGGTTCTCCGTTCGCGGAGCGCTCAATGAACTTCGTGCTGTCATTGAGCAGCTTGATGTTGTTGAGCGTTGTCTGGTTGCTCGGGTCGAGTCGCAACGCCGATTGAAACTTGACGCGCGCCGTCTTCAGGTCGCCGCGCAGCATATATGAATACCCTTCGTTGTTCAGCAGCCTGACGGTGGACCCCTCGAGTTTGGCTGCGGCCCCATAGGCTTGATCCGCGAGGTCGAATCGCCCCAATCGATCGTAACTTGCCGCCAATCCGATCCAGGCGGTCACATCGCTTGGCGACTTTTCGACCGCGTCCTGGAAATACTGTTGCGCGAGGCCGAAATTGCCCTCGTAGAACCGCTGGATGCCGAGCCTGGCCGGCTGATCCGAGGGATAATACTTGACATCGCCGGGATTCTGGCCGGTGGCAGGATTGGGGACCGGCGTCGGCGTCAGCCCAGCCTGGTCACACCCGGCGGTCAACAACACCAGCAATATCACCAGAATCAGCCGACCCGCGGTCTCGGCGCCAATGCGGACAAAAGCTGGACTCTTCAACCGTTCAAGCTCATCCGATTGGGCTGGTTGTCGACCTGGTCAATATCCCCCGTCCGCCGAGCGCCGTTCATCATGGCCCACGCCGGGTCACGGGCCCATAAGTCGCAGCAGGTTGAGTATAACAGGGAGAAGAACAATCATCAAGATTACCGGGAAAATACCTAGGGCCAGCGGGATAACCATTTTGACCGGCAATTCATTTGCCTTCTTTTCAGCCAGCAGCATTCTCTTCGAGCGCATGTCTTCGCTAAATTCACGCAGCGTCGCGGCGACATCGCCGCCGAGCTCGACCGAATGCCTGAGCACGGCGACGAAGGATCCCGCTTCGTCGAGGCCGAGCCGGTCCGCGAACGAGGCCAAGGCGTCGACAGAGCTTCTGCCCGCACGCATCTCGGCCCCCATCAACTCGATGTTGCGGCCAAGCGCTCGGCTTCGTTTGCTCAGCCGATCCCGAATTCTCTCGAACGAGGCCTCCACGGTGAGGCCCGCGGTGACGCAAACGGTCAACAGGTCCAAAAGATCCGGGAAATTCAGCCGGTACTCCCCTATCTGCTTGGACTGGCGATGAGACAGATAGGCGTCCGGTCCAAGCACCCCGACTCCCGCAGACGCCGCCGCGGCGAGCACAAATTCCAGGGTCGAAAGACTTGGCAAGAGCAACGCGCAGGTCAATAATACAATTGACGGCACAGCAATGACGGCGCATACGCGCGCAAAAACATAGAATTGGACGGCGTTTGGGCCAAAATACCCCGAGCGCACCAATTTCAATCTCAGCTCCTGCCTGAATCCCTGGCCAATGCCCAACCGATCTTCGGTAAAACGCTGCGCCACCAAGGCGCCGATGCCGTCGCCGGAGGCGCCGGTCAGGGCCTCCGAGATCCTTGCGCCGGCAGCGGGCAACCGTCGCTGCAAGCGATTGCGGCTCGTGACCAGCTGACCGACGGCGAAAGCAATGCCGGCGACCGCCATGAACGCAGCCGAAACGAATGCAACAAGCAAAACGTCCATGTTGTCGACCTAGATTTTGAAGTTCACCATTCGGTAGATGATAATATTGGAGACAATGAGGGACGCCCACCCGTAAACCAGGGCGGGAACAAGCAGGGGACTGGCGGCCAGCTCGCCAAAATAATTCTTCGAAAGCAGTCGAATGGCGCCATAAAGTATAAATGGCATGGCGGTGAGAAACCATGCCGACAATCGCCCTTCGGCGCTCAGCGCCTTGACTTTGAGCTGGAGCGTGCTGCGCTGACGCATGAGAGTCGCAAGCCGGCCGAGCACCTCGGCCAGATTGCCGCCGGTTTGGCTCTGGACGCTGACGGCTGTGACCAGGAATAGCAAATCATCCTGGCCGACGCGGCGATGCATGTTGACGACAGCCGTCGTGATGTCCTGACCGAACCCAATTTCCTCCGCTGTGATGGCGAGTTCGGCCGCGATGGGGTCGCGCATTTCCCTCGAGGCAAGGCCGATCGCGCTCACAAACGGGTGGCCGATCCGCAAACTGCGCACGATAATGCTCAGCGCGTCAGGCAGTTGGGCGGTGAAGCGATCGATCCGCCTTCGGCGGACGATCGACAAGTAGACGGCGACAACCAGCGGGCCGACGGCCGAACCGGCCGCTGCGGCGGCCCATAGGGAAAGGAACGGGAAGAGCGCTAAGCGACCATTGCCCCAAGCGAGGCCGTCCATAGACAGAGGGCGAGTAAGGAAATTCTCACGCCCGTCTGGGCCAGGAACTCGTTCAAGCTCGCGAACCTCGGGTGATCGAGATTGGCGAGACCCCGCTCCTGACGGTGAATGTCGACCGGCTCGCTGGCCGCGCGGCCGGCGCTCAACGCCAGTCGCCGCTTGAGGGTCGCGCCACGGCGCTGCGCGTCGACAATCAGCCGATACAGAGCTTGGACAGCGAGGATGACCGCAGCGAACACGACACAATAAATGATCCAAAGGTCGCTCATCGTTCCGACTCACAGGTTTCGCGACGGGTCGAAGCAGGTCGATGGGACGTCGATGCCATAGGCCTTGAGGTCGGAGAGAAAGCGCGGACGAAGTCCCGTCGCCTTGAAGCTTCCGTGCAGCGTTCCCTTGCCGTCCGTGAAGTCCTTCACGAATTTGAAGATCTCGTGCATCTGGATGACTTCGCCCTCCATCCCGGTGATCTCGCTGACGCTGGTCATTCGGCGGGCGCCGTCGGGGAGCCTCTGCACCTGGATCACAAGGGTTATCGCGGAGGCGATCTGGCTGCGGATGGCGTTCAGGGTCATCGGCGTCCCCGCCATGCCGACCATTTGCTCGAGCCGCTTGAGCGCATCGCGTGGGGAGTTGGCGTGAATTGTGGTCATCGAACCTTCGTGGCCGGTATTCATCGCCTGCAGCATGTCGAACGCCTCTTCGCCGCGGCACTCGCCGACAATGATGCGATCGGGTCGCATTCTCAGCGCGTTGCGAACAAGGTCGCGCTGCCGGACTTCCCCCCTGCCCTCGATGTTGGCGGGGCGGGTCTCCAACCGGCCGACGTGAGGCTGCTGGAGCTGCAGTTCCGCCGCGTCCTCGATGGTGATGAGGCGTTCGCGGTTTGGAATGAAATTCGACAACGCGTTGAGCATCGTGGTCTTGCCGCTGCCGGTGCCCCCGGCGATGATCGTCGAAACCTTGCCGGCGACCGCCGCCGCAAGAACCTCCGCCATCGCCGGCCGCAAAGTCCCGATTTCAATCAGCCGGCCCATGTCAAGGGGGCGCTCGGCGAACTTTCGAATCGAAACCAGCGGTCCATCGACGGCGATCGGCCGGACCGCGACATTGACGCGTGAGCCGTCGCGTAGCCGGGCGTCGACCATGGGCGACGATTCGTCGACCCGACGCCCGATGGCCGAGACGATCCGGTTGATGATGCGCAGGAGGTGCGCTTCATCCTTGAAATGGACCTTGGTCTCTTGCAGCTGGCCGAAGCGCTCAATGTAGCAACGTTTGTGCGTGTTAATGAGAATGTCGGTGACCGTGGGGTCCTTCAGCAACGGTTCGATAGGTCCATAGCCGGTCATCTCGGCGATGATCTCGTTGGAGAAAATGTCGAGTTCCTTCTGATTGAGGGACAGGCTTTCGCGGCGAACGTGGTCGGCGACATAGGTTCGAACCTGCTTCGCCAGTTCGTCTGACGGCATCTTTTCCAGCGCCGTCAGATTGAATTCATCGATGATGCGTTCGTGCAGCTTGAGTTTCTCATCGAGCAGTCCCGGCCGGCGCGTGATCAAATCGGCATAGAAATCTTCCTGGCGCGCCGATGGCGATTCTGGACCCGTATCCCGAACCGCCCGGTCGTTTTCGCCCACGTTCTTGCTGCTAAGAAATCCCATGGCCCATTTCCGATCGACTGGTGGATTACCATTGGCTGCCGCCATGGCCGGCGGCATGGCGTCTAGACTCGCTTTGGCGCGGCCGATTTCAGCGCCGCGCAGTAGTCCGCAATCGCCGCAATGTCCTTGACCGCCTTGTCCGACGGATAGGCGATGGTCATCGGCGTTCCGAGGTTCACGCACTCAAGCGCGACGCGGGTGTTTCTCACAAACAAGCGCTTTTCGTCGCCGAGAATGCGCGCGACATGGTCGGCTCGAACCACCTTGCGCAAGAGGCCAAAATCGCACCGGTTGACCACCGCCCGTTTGTCGGCGGTAATCGACGCCTCCGCCCGCAGGGCGCGAAGCGTCTCCTCGATTTGCCGCAAGCCTGGAATGGTGTTGAGTCCGGTGACCAGAATCCCCTTCGACGCCGCAAGCAGCGGAATGGTCCAAGAATGCACCGAGAGCGGTAGATCGATGACGATGTAAGCGTATCGATGCGCCATGCGATCGAACAGCGCGGACAGGGCCTCGATGTCGAGATCACGGGTGTGAAATCGGCTGCGGCTCGCGGCAAAAACATCCAGTCCGCTCGGATGGCGGCTAATGAAGGCGCTCAGCAACTGGTCGTCCAGACGCCCTGGCGCAGCGACGATCTCGTCGAATTGAAACTTGGGCGCGATGTCGAGGTAGTCGCAGACGTGGCTGGACTGGAAATCGAGATCCACGAGCGCGACCTTTGCGTCCGTCGTCGACTTGTCCCTGACAAGATGGATGGCGGTTTCGATCGCGAGCGTAGAATTACCGACTCCCCCCGCGCTGGGAACAAACGAGACAACGACCGGTGATTCAGCCGCGTGAGCGTTTCTCGCGGGCGCGGGCGCACTGACGCGCCCGACAATTTCGAGAATTTCCTGCGGCAGTGCGGCCTCGGCGACCCAGTCGGCGTTACCGGACTGAATAAGCCGCTTATAATCCCGGGCGGAAATATCACCGCCAATGATGATGAAGAATATGTTTCGCGGATGACGGCTGACAACCTCGATCAGATTTTCAACGCCTCCGATCTCAGGCGCCGCCGCGACCAGGACAACGATGGATCGCTCCACGCCATTGATTGATATTTCATCGATGTCTTCGAGACTGGGGACCCGCTTGAGATCCGGAATCGTCGATTTGAGTCTCCCCTCGATCTCGTCGACTCTCGTCGCGTCCTCGGTTCCTTGCATCAGGTAAATTGTCATCGTTTCACCGCCGCAATTCAACCGCCTCGCCAGGACGGCGAGACGACGAATTGGACAATCATGACCGAGCGGACCGCGCAGGCGGAAGCCGGGATTCCGTAGACGATTGGATCGACCCCTCCTCGGCAGACCGTGTCAGGCATGTGATCTTTCGGATCCTTTTCAGTTAGCGGTAGAGCTGGACGAGATTGAAGATTTTAACGTTGTCGGCCGAACTCACCAACCCGGTGATTTCGCCATAGAGATTTCCATCATTCAGGGCGCTGTACGGCTGGGTCATGAAGAACTTGCCAAAGGCGGCCACCGGCGTCTCGGAGGACGCGCCCGCCCCGGTAATATTGCCGAGAGCGGTTTGAGCAAGACAATTGACGATTGGCGCGATCAGATTGCGGCGATCGACGCCCCCCGTCGTCGTATCGACGCCGCTGACGCCGCTCGCGCGGGCGCAAAACGGGGCGCCGCTCTCGGTCTGGAAGTTGCCTGGCGGGCTGTTTGCGCCCTGCAAGTCCGACTGGCCGTTGCTGGCCCAGCCGTTTCTTCCTGACCAGTCGGCGATTCCCCCCGCGCCTGCTCCGTCGGCGATTTCATAACGGTAGACCTGATAGCGGCTCACCGTTGTCTGCTGCGGGGTTCCACACACGCCGCCGAGCGCAGTCCCGACGGTGGCGGCCGACGGGCCGCGCGGATGATTGATGGCCCAATAGTCGGCGCAATCCCACTCGCCGTCGCCCTCGGCGCCAGCGAGGTTCGGAAACGAGACATCCTCCGGCAATCCGCTGGTCGTCCATTCGACCGTCAAGTCGTCTGAAGCTTGGGTCTCGCTGGCTTGGGTGGACAGAGTAATCGTCGAGTCGCCGGAGCCGGAGACACTGGCGGGATTTTCCGAGGTGCTCGCGAGGGCGCCCGCAGCGTCGACGATCGGCTCCCCGGTGGTAACGCCGGTCGTGCTTACGACTTCGGTCAGGATGGCGGAATCCTTGGTCACCGTGCCGACGGTTCTATCTGAAGGGTACGTATAATACTCGCTGGTGGCGCTGGCCGGCGCGGCGGTGCACCAGTCGACTGCCTTCGCCTTGTGTCCCGGAAGATACCCCTTTCGCACATTGACCGACGGCGGGTCGGCGCTTGACGTGGGGAGCGGCGGGTCCTGGTTGTAGATGTCAAACCGGGCGTCCAAATATCGCTCGACGGCGTTCGTATTGCCGATCGCAAGGCTGACGCCGGCGTCGCTGTAACATGCGCCGCTCAGGCCCGCGATATTGGTCGCCATGCAAGCCGAATCCTTGCAGCCGTCGGCGGTGTTCAGCCAACCGAAGTGGCCGGGGCCGACGCCGTTTCGGTTGAGCTTGAGCTGGCGCCGAAGGATCGCTGGGTTGTCGAATGCTGCGTAAAGGGCGGCCGTCGCTTGCGCGTCGGTCATCGATCCCGAGCTCGGTTCGTAGGGGTTGCAGACGAAGATCGGTGCGACCGAACAGACGGTCGTTCCGGCAAAACCGGCGACCGCGTCGGCGCCGACCGCGAACGCGTTGGTTGGAACACCGGCCAAAAACGTCGCCGGGAGAATGGTTGACAAGGTCTGCGGCGTGGCTTTGACGGCCACGTATTTGGCGTCGGAATCCCCGTTCGCCTCGACGCCGCTGACCCCCTCGCTCGCCGCCGAGAGGCTGGAATAGAAGGCGTAGGTGT
>JBAUXQ010000933.1:0-8277 GCA_049584355.1 Roseiarcus sp.
GTCGGCCGCAAATTTCAGAAGCCGACGGTGTTCGAAAACCACACCGTCGAGGATAACCTGCTGCTGGCGACCAAGGCGCCGCGCAGCGTGCGCGCCACACTGTTCGGGCGCGAAGACTCTGAGACGCAGCAAACGATCAACGCGATTCTCGCCACCACCCGGCTCACCGACCACCGGGCGCGGATCGCCGGATCGCTGTCGCACGGGCAGAAGCAATGGCTCGAGATCGGCATGCTGCTGGCGCAAGACCCGAAGCTCCTCCTGGTCGACGAACCGGTTGCCGGCATGACTGATAGCGAGACCGCGGCGACGGCCGATCTCTTGCGCGAAATCGCGCGCGATCATTCGGTGATCGTGGTCGAGCACGACATGCATTTCGTCCGCGAGCTCGGCGTCAAGGTGACATGCCTGCATGAAGGCGCCGTGCTCGCCGAAGGCACGCTCGATCAGGTCAGTGCGGACCCCCGCGTCGTCGAAGTCTACCTCGGCCGGTGAGTCCATGCTGAACGTCGATCGCATCGACCTTTATTACGGCGCGGCGCAGGCGCTGCGCTCGGTCTCCCTCAAGGCCGAAGTCGGCCGCATCCTGTGCGTACTCGGCCGCAACGGCGTCGGCAAGTCGTCGCTATTGCGCGCGATCGTAGGCCAGCATGGCATCGCCTCCGGCTCGATCCAATGGAATGGCAAGGAGGTGCGAACGCTCGCCCCGCATCAGCGCGCCCGGCTCGGGTTCGGCTATGTGCCGCAGGGGCGCGAGATTTTCCCGCTGCTGTCGGTCAAGGAGAACCTGCAGACCGGATTCGCCGGCCTGCCGCGCGACGAGCGCGCCATCGACGACGAGATTTTCAGTCTCTTTCCGGTTCTCAACGACATGCTCGGACGGCGCGGCGGCGATCTCTCCGGCGGCCAGCAGCAGCAGCTGGCGATCGGCCGCGCTCTGGTGACGCGTCCCAAGCTCCTCATTCTCGACGAGCCGACCGAAGGCATCCAGCCGTCGATCATCAAGGACATCGGCCGCGCGCTCGTGCATCTGCGCCGTAAGGGCGAGATGGCGATCCTGGTGGTCGAGCAATATTTCGAATGGGCGCGGGACATCGCCGACGATTACGCGGTCATGGACCGCGGCAAGGTCGTGCTCGCGGGCACGCGCGATTCGATGAACGAGAGTGAGGTCCGGCGGAAGCTGACGGTGTGAGGCGACGACTGAGCTCCCACGCGGTCGAGAATCAGGTCGCGCCAGATTCGGCCTCGAAGGGAAGAGAGCGCCGGCCCTGCGGGGTAACGCATAGCCGCGGCGGTTCGATTAGCCGGCCACGCCGGACGCGGCCGGGAGATTGGTCGCCGAAACTTCGCGCAGCAAGGCGCGCAATCGGGCGGCGCGCTCGTCGCCGAAGGCCGCGGCGAATCCGGCTTGCGCCTCGCTCCAACCCGCGCGCGCCGCCCGCAACCGTTCGTTGCCGACATCCGTCAATCGCAGCTCCTTGCTGCGGCGGTCCGCACGCCCGGGCGCGACGCTGATAAGGCCTTCACGTTCGAGCGGCAGGATGCTCCGGCCAAGCGTGGTCCGATCCATCACGAGTTCATCAGCCAGGGCGTTGATAGTCATCGGCCCGAGCCGTCTCAGTTTGCCGAGAATCGAATATTGGGTGGTGCGCAGGCCCGCCGCGGCCAGGCGCTGATCGTAAAACTGCGAGATGTGGCGCGCCGCCTGGCGAACCGCCAGGCAGGTGCACTCTTCAAGTCGGGGCAGCGCGTCCGACGTCACCACTTTCTCCTCGTTGACTTTGGGCGTACATACGCCTAAGTCTGCGCATATACGCATAATGTCAAGCGCGCGTGCCCGCGGACAACCGATGTGCTCGCCGGCTGCGGCCCGCGGTTCGCGCTAAGCGCGAGCGGCGCGCCAAACTTGGGGATCAAGTGATGTCATCACGTTCAGTTGTCATTGCCGAACCGGTCCGCACCGCGATTGGCGCCTTTGGCGGCAGTCTCAAGGACGTCCCAGCGCCGAATCTCGGGGCCGTCGCCATCCGCGCCGCCGTCGAACGCGCGGGGCTCAAGCCCGAGGAGGTCGAGACTGCGGCGATGGGCAACGTCGTTCAGGCCGGTGTCAGGATGAATCCGGCGCGTCAGGCGGCGGTTCACGCCGGCCTGCCGGTGACGGTCCCAGCCATGACCGTGAACCGCGTCTGCGGTTCGGGGGCGCAGGCGATTGTGTCGGCGGCCCAGGAGATTCTGCTCGGCAACGCCAACGTCGCTGTCGCCGGCGGCATGGAGAACATGGATCAGGCGCCATACCTCGTGGAGCGCGGTCGCTGGGGCTACCGGCTGGGCGACGGGCAGCTCTATGACAGCGTGCTTCGCGACGGGCTCAACGATGCCTTTTCCGGCCAGCACTCAGGCTGGCATACCGAGGACTTGGTGGAGAAATATCAGGTCACGCGCGACTCGCAGGACCGCTGGGCTTTGCGCTCGCAACAGCATTTCGCGCGTGCCCAAGCGGCCGGTCATTTCAAAGCGCAGATCGCGCCGGTCGAAGTTCCCGGCAAGAAGGGACCGACACAATTCGACAAGGACGAAGGCAATCGGGCCGACACTACGCTCGAGGCGCTCGCACGGTTAAAGCCGGCGTTCCGCCCGAACGGCGCCATCACCGCCGGGAATGCGCCCGGGCTGAACGATGCTGCAGCCGCGATGGTGCTCGCGGACGAGACCTGGGCTGAAAGGCGCGGCGTCGCCGCGACCGCGCGGCTCGTCTCGTACGGGATTGCGGCGGTCGAGCCCGGCATGTTCGGCCTTGGGCCAATCCCGGCTGTCAGACAAGCGTTGCAGCGCGCCGGTTGGGAGATCGGTTCGATCGAGCGCGCGGAGATCAATGAAGCGTTCGCGGCAATCGCCATCGTCGTGGCGCGGGAGCTTGGATTGTCCGATGATATCGTCAACGTCGAAGGCGGCGCCGTCGCGCATGGGCACCCGATCGGGGCGACCGGAGCGGTGCTTGCCACGAAGCTCATCCATTCGATGCGGCGGGACGGCCTCAAACGCGGTATCGTCACCTTGTGCATCGGCGGCGGCCAAGGCATCGCCCTCGCGATCGAAACGCTGCATTGAACGAAGGACGCATTGTCGCGTTCTCGACCGTGCCCGAATACGACGCGCCAGAATGGGGCCTATTGCTTTCCGGCGCGCTCGAACACTTCCGCCTGCGCCTCGACGACGTCCAGGATCTCGCCCTCGGTCGCGAAGGACGCGAGCGCCTCGCGCATTGCGCTCCTCATCGCCGGGACGTTGTCGCCGAGCCGCTCCGGCGATGAGGTCGACATCGACAGAATGCGGTCGGCGAGGCGTTCGACGGGAAGTGTGGCGGCCGTCTCGACGCTGATCGTCCCGCGCGGGACAAACGGCCCGCCGGCGAAAAAGAGGTCGTTATCATGCTTGGGGCGATCGTCTCTCCAGCGGTTGCGGATCGCCTTGAAGGAGCCAAGCCAGGGGTTACGGCCGTCGTCGACGCTTGAGGCGTGGCAGACGAGAATCCTGCCGAGCGGCTTGACTACGCAATCGAGGGCCATTCGCGCGGGACCGGGATCGAGCCAGTGGATTGCGCGGCCGATCGTGACGACGTCGAACGCGCCGCGGCCCGCGGCCAAGTCCTCGAAACGGCCGTCGATGAATTCGACCGCGACGCCGGCGCGCGACGCCGCCGACCGGGCGGCCTCGACCATCGCCGGCTCTGGATCGACGCCGACCACCTCGCTGCAGTAAGGCGCGAAGCCGATCGCGAGCAAGCCCGGCCCGGCGCCGATGTCGAGCAGGCGCTGGCTGTGGTTGAATCCGAGCTCGCGCGCGACGGCGGCGAAGAACGCCGCGCCATATGGCGGCCGGGCGCTTTCGTAATAGGCGACGGTTGAAGCGAAGCGTCCCATGGCGTCCTCGCGGCGCTGAAACGTGGCGCGCGCGAGGACAGAAACCATGCGACCGCGGCTTGAACAAGGCAGTCCCGCATGTTCGGCGGAAAGCCCGCGCACGCTCCGCTATCGTTGTCCGCCGGACGCCGAAATGCGCTCCCCCGTCAGCCACGCCGACTGGTCGGAGGCGAGGAACAACGCCACCCGGGCGATATCGTCGGGCTGGCCCATGCGGCCCATTGGCATGACCATGCCCATCGCCCTGGCGGCCTCCATCGTCAATCCCATCGTCTTCAGGCCCTCGGTCTCTGTCGTTCCCGGCGCGATCGCGTTGACGCGGATGTTCTTCGGCGCAAGTTCGGTGGCCAGCGCCCGGGTGATGGTGTCGACCGCCGCCTTCGAGGCAGAGTAAACGACCGAGTTCGGCACCGGATTGACGCTTGCGATCGTGCTGAGATTGATGATGCTGCCGCCCGCGCCGTCGAAGGCGGCGACCGCTTGCTTGGTCGCAAGCAGCGTGCCCAGCACATTGGTGCCGAACTGCCTCTCGATGTCCTCTTCCGTCACGGCTTCGATTGGAGCGAAGGAGAACACGCCGGCGTTGTTGACGAGGATGCTCGGCGCACCGAGCTTCGTCTTGGTCTCGGCGAACAGCCGCGCGACGTCGGCGCTCTTGCTGACGTTCGCTTGAATGGCGACCGCCTTGCCGCCCTTACCGACGATCTCATTGACCATCCGCTCCGCGCCGGCCTTATCCGACGCGTAGTTGACGGCGACCGCCGCCCCCGCTTCGGCGAAGCGCCGCGCGATCGCCGCGCCGATGCCCTTGGACGCCCCGGTGACGATCGCCACTTTCCCGCTCAGATCACCCATTGTCATGCTCCTCATGATCCCTCCCCCCAGGCCGAGTTCGGCGCCGGAAGGCTTCAATCGTCGAGAGTTAGGCAATGCGAATGGCGAAGGGTATTGATCGGCGGGCGATATGATATATTCGATTGGCGCATGAATGATCGACTGCAGCAGCTGGCGTTGTTCGTGCGGGTGGTCGAGAGCGGAAGCTTCTCCAAAGCGGCCCGCGAATTCGGCCAGTCCCAGCCTTCCGTGTCGCGCGCCATGGCGGCGCTCGAGCGCCGATTGACGGTCAAGCTTCTGGTCCGCACCACCCGGCAGGTCTCGACCACCGACGCCGGCGAGGCGTTGCTCGCTCGGGCGCGCGACGCCCTCCTCGCGATCGACGACGCGGAAAGCGCGGCGCGCGGCGCCGATCGTCTGTCCGGGGTGCTGCGGGTGGCATTGCCGCCAGGCTACGGCGCCTGGCGCATCGTGCCTTTGCTTCCGGCTTTCTTCGCCCGGCATCCTCTTCTCAAGATCGATCTGATGATGTCGGACCGCTATGAGAATCTGATCGCCGAAGGCGCCGATCTCGCGCTCCGAATTGGCGACCTGTCGGATTCGAGCTTCGTCGCCCGAAAGCTCGAGAGCGCACGGCGCCTCTTTATCGCCGCGCCCTCCTATCTTGCCCGCCGCGGCGCGCCGGCGAGCCTTGCCGACCTTGCCCGACACGACCTCATCGGCGGTCCGGCCGATCCCGGCGATGAGACCTGGGTGGGGCGCCGCAACGGCCGGATCGAGCGTCAGGCGGTCAGCCCTCGCATCCATTCGCGTTCGGCGGCGGGCGTCGTCGCCTGCGCGGTCGCGGGTCTCGGCGTCGCCAGCGGGTCGAGCTGGATGTGCGCGGATGCGCTCGCCTCCGGCGAGGTGGTCGAAATCCTCACCGACTACGCGCTCGATCCAGTCCCGGCCTACGTCGTCTTCCCCGCCGGCCGCCGCCCATCGCGAAGGGCGCGCGCGTTCAGCGACTATCTCGAACATGCCCTCGCGGCGATCGGCGAAGAGAAGGGGTCATCGGCCGATCTCGAAAAACCGGCGTCCAGGTCCAGCCGGTCATTGCCGCCTCACCCGTTGCGGAATGCGTAGGCGTAGCCGTTGAGGGCCGGCGCGCCGCCGAGATGCGCATAGAGCACCTTCGATCCCCTCGGGAAGAAGCCCTTCTTCACGAGGTCGATGATGCCCTGCATCGATTTGCCCTCGTAGACCGGGTCGGTGATCATGCCTTCGAGGCGCGCCGCGAGCCGGATCGCCTCCTTGGTCTCCTCAGACGGCACGCCGTAGAGGGGATAGGCGTAGTCCTCGATCAGCACTACGTCGTCGTCGTCGATCTCTTGGCCGAGCTCGATCAGCTTCGCCGTCTTCCGGGCGATATCGACCACTTGCGCCTTGGTCTGCTTCGGCGTGGCCGAGGCGTCGATGCCGATAACCTTGCGCTGCCGCCCGTCCTTGGCGAAGCCAACGACCATGCCGGCGTGGGTCGAGCCGGTGACCGTGCAGACGACGACATAGTCGAACGCGAACCCGAGTTCGCGCTCCTGCGCGCGCACCTCCTCGGCGAAGCCGACATACCCGAGCCCGCCCAATTTGTGCACCGAGGCGCCGGCCGGAATCGCATATGGGCGTCCACCCTCAGCCTCGACATCCTTCAGCGCCCGCTCCCAGCTCCTGCGGATGCCGATATCGAAGCCGTCGTCGACCAGCCGGACGTCCGCGCCCATGATGCGACTCAGCATGATGTTGCCGACCCGGTCGTAGACCGCGTCCTCATGCGGGACCCAGGCCTCCTGGACGAGACGGCATTTCATCCCGATTTTGGCCGCGACCGCGGCGACTTGGCGGGTATGGTTCGACTGCACGCCGCCGATCGACACCAGCGTGTCGGCGTTCGAGGCAATCGCGTCGGGAATGATGTATTCGAGCTTGCGCAGCTTGTTGCCGCCAAACGCGAGGCCCGAATTGCAGTCCTCGCGCTTGGCGTAGAGTTCAACCTTGTCGCCGAGATGCGCGCTCAAGCGCCTGAGCTCCTCGATTGGCGTCGGGCCAAAGGTGAGCGGATAGCGCTTGAATTTTTCCAACACGCGCGCGAGTCCCTGGGTCAAAAAAAGTGGGCGAACCTATCACGGCCGATTCGGAATGGGTGCTCGAAATTTGTGGCGGGTTTTTCGAATCGAAAGCATCTTACGCGAGGGCGAGGCGGATCATCTGGTAGGAGTGGCGCGGGAGCCTCGCAGTCAGGCGCTTGTCCTTGACCTCCGCGCCCGAGCCCGCCTTCGGCGCGACAGTCATGGGTTTCTTCAGCGTATTGACCGCTTCGAGGTCCGCGCTCGTCATCACCTTATGATCCATAACCCTGGCGGCGACGAAACCCTGCAGGTCGACGTCCAGGTCTAGGGTTTCGCCGCCGTGCCGGTTGACGGCGAAAAAGGTCAGCGTCTTGCCGGCCTCGTCGTGGACGCCGGCGATGTCGAGATAGGGCACGTTATCGGCGACCTCGGAATCATAGCCGGGCGACTTGACGCTGAGCTGTAGCGCTTCGCCGCGCCCGTAAACGGACGCGAAGAAATAGGGGTAGAAGATCGTCTGCCGCCACGCCGCGCCACCAGGCTCGGTCATGATCGGCGCGATCACGTTCACGAGTTGGGCGATGCAGGCGATCTTCACCACGTCGGAGCGGCGGATGAAGGTGTTGAGGATGCAGCCGACCTGGAGCGCGTCCTCGAAATTGTAGATGTCCTCGAGCAGGCGGGGCGCATGGGGCCAGCCCTTGGCCCCGCCCAGGATCTCGCGGTCCTGGGCGTTGGAATGGTACCAGACGTTCCATTCGTCGAACGAGATCGTCACCCGCTTGCGGCTGCGTTTTCGCGCGCGGACGAATTCGATCGTCGAGGCGATGGCGCCGATATAAGCGTCGAGCTTGGCGTTGAGCGCGAGGTATTCGGCGGTGTTTTTGCCGCGGTTGGCGAAATACATGTGCAGCGAGATGTGGTCGATCGCATCGTAAGTGTGCTCTAGGACGACGCGCTCCCACTCCGGATAGGACTTCATGTCGGAATTCGACGAACCGCAGACGATGAGCTCGAGCGACTTGTCGAAGGCGCGCAGGGTCTTCGCCACCTCGTTTGCAAGGCGGCCATATTCATCGGCTGTCTTGTGGCCGACCTGCCATGGCCCGTCCATCTCGTTGCCGAGGCACCAGTGCCTGACCGCGAACGGCTCGGCGCGGCCATGCTTCTTTCGGAGGTCGCCCCAGGCGCTGCCGGGCGGGCCGTTGACGTATTCGACGAAATTGCGCGCCTGATCGAGCCCGCGGGAGCCGAGATTGATCGCCAGCATCATCTCCGTGTCGGCGGCTTCGCACCACTGAGCGAATTCGTGCACGCCGACCGCGTTGGACTCGGACGTATGCCAGGCGAGGTCGAGCCGCGTCGGGCGATCCTTGCGCGGACCGACCCCGTCCTCCCAATTGTAGGCTGAGACGAAA
>JBAUXQ010000934.1:0-3120 GCA_049584355.1 Roseiarcus sp.
ATTCACCGAGGTCCACAGCTATCGAGCCCACATCCCCTCTTTCCTTGCCGGTTGGGGTTTCATGTGGGCGTCCGATTGGGCGCGGCCAGACGAATGGAGCGCGGAGGCGATCGATGCAACGATCGCAGATCGACTTCGAGACTGGCTCGATCATGTGAACGGACCGTTCGTGAAAAGCTGCTTTGCCATGTGCAAGGACACCATTCTCGCACTGGCGGCCGCGGGGCCCGTGCTTCAGGACGGAGTGGCTTTCGTGCCGCCAGCCGTAATCGAGGTCCCCGAGCCGACGAGGGCGATCTTCCCGTACCGACCAGGAACCTGACCCATGGACGTTTTAGCGACAGTCGAGCCCAAGATTCTCGCCGTAAGCTTTGGCGCCAAAGCCAATCCCGAAGAGCGGGTTCTCGCAGTCGCAGCCGAGGACGGGACCGTGCTCGCGTGTCGAGAGGTCGATCAGGTCGACGGGACACCCGCCGCGCTTTCAGTGATGCATATCGCCACGACCGGGGTATTTCGCCTGGAGGACCGCCGCAAGACCGAAGAATGGTTGAATTCGGGCAAAGCATCTCCGGCGATCGGGGATGCGCTGATGCAAAGTGACCAGATCCGCCTGCGCGGGGATCGGGCCCTGATCATCGCTGACGCCAAGCGCCTGGATGAATATCTCCCAGGCCTGGCCGTCTTTGCCTACAACGAGAAACAGATTTCTGACCTCGAAGCGAAGATAGCCAGGCTTTGGGAACAGATGAGAAGCGACATTCCGCTCACCGAGTCGAGCCGCTTGGGCATGCTGGGGCGTCAAAGCGGGATCGACGGTCTGGTCGGAGATCTCGCTCGCACTCGAATGAGTCTGACGGCGGCGGATCAGGCGATCTATCTGCCGGCGCCGACGCTTTCTCTAACGGCGCAGCGCCTTCAGAACGAGCTCGCGCTTACGAGTCGTCACGCCGACAGGGTCGAGGCGTTGGATGAGCGCCTGGAGGTCTTGGAGGACAACTATCAGCGCATTTCCGACCGGATGTATGAGCTGAAACTTCATCGACGTGAACTTATCGCGGAGTGGATGATCGTCTTGCTATTGTTCGCTGAAGCCTTGGCGTTGCTCTATCCTTTGTTGGCGGCGCGATAGACGAATGTTGGCGGAAGGAATCGTCGAAAGGCTCGGCCTCAAGGGGGGTCTGTCGGGGCCGTAAGGAAGGGAGAGACTTATGAAGATAGGCTTCGGATACGCGCGCCGCGCAGCTGCGGCCACGCTGGCTTTGGCGGGAGTGGTCATTCTGACTGGCCCCCTGCACGTGGGAAATGAAATGATTTCGACAGCCGCGCAGGCCGATGAAATTCGCAAGATGGGCAACGTGTGCGACTGGGACAATCTGGACTGGGAGGAAATGTCCAGCGCGGAAAAGCACGCTTGGGAATCTCTCGGGTGGTCCCGCGCTCTGTGGGACTCGGACAATAGCGATGCGGCGTCGTCGGGGAAAGATTGGGACGAGCTAACCCCCAGGGAGAAGAACGCCGCCCAGTGGCTTGGCTATGATGCGCAAAATTGGGAGACCAGCTGCCGTTAGCGTCCTGGCTGGACAAGCCGGAACGCGCCTCGACGCCGCGAATATTTCGGCCGGCGGAGGCACCTCCCGGCGACCATTGTGGAAACACTTGAAGCGGTCTGCCGGCCGGGTCCCTGAGAAACAGGAGAAGCGTTGTGAAGATTGGCGCTGGATACTGCCGCCGCGCAGCTTTGGCGACGCTGGCCTCGGTCGGGCTGGTCATTCTGATCGGCCCCCTGCACATGCGAAGCTTGGTGATTTCAACCGCCGCACAGGCCTCACCCACAAGGCCTCCCGCCGCCTCCGACGGGCAAGACCAAGGCAAACCGGTAGCGGGGTCGCCGAGCGCGGGCCTCGCAGCTCCATGGGGCGCGTTCGTGGCGCCGGGCGCTAACGGAATTCGTAACTTAGGTCACGTTTGCAACTGGGAAACCCAAGACTGGGACGACTTGACTGACGCCGAAAGGCAAGCTTTTCAAATCTTAGGTTGGTCCCGCGCTACCTGGGACGGTGACAATGAAGACGCCGCCTCCGCTTCAGGGAAGGGTTGGTACAAGCTGACCCCCAAGGAGAGGAACGCCGCGCAATCTCTCGGCTACAGCGCGCAAGATTGGGACGTCGTTTGTCCGCGTGACATTCCCGAGTGAGGGTAAGCGGTGTCCCGGCCGCATCTTCAATTCAGCGGGACGTTGGGCGACTCTGATCTCGTGATTTGGGAATCGGCTTGTGTGTCTCCACTTGACTTTGAGGCTTGAGCCGAAGGCCGCGGCGGTACAGCGATCACCGGCGGGAGTCGCGGGCGCTGGCGCTGGCGCCGTCGTTGCCGCGACGCTCGGCGAGCGGGTCGCAGGATAAGCGCCGCTCGCTACTATCCATCAATGGCAGAGCTGGTTCACGCGCTCCTGCCACTCGTTCAATAGTCCCAATTTGCCTTGATAGGCCTCATCCGCATGGTTGACCAAATCCTGCGCCGTCTCGAGCTCGCCCCTGGCGCTGTTCACGGCTGCTACCGCGTCATCGTAGGCCGCGGTCGCCTGGTTCAGCGCCACCACCAGTCGGGCCCGGTCCGGCCCGGGATGGGGATGGTCTCGATCGTAAGCGTCCAGCGCGGACTCCGCGCTGGTTTTTCTCTCATAGGCAGCCTGGGACCTGGAGCTCGCGGCGTCGACCGCCTGCTGGGCGTTGTCGCGCCGCGAATGCGCGCGGTTCATATCCTGATGCGCCTGGCTGACTTCGCCTCTGGCCGTATCGAGGTGCTGTCTGGCTTGGGTGCAGGCCGGCGTGTCCATTCCTATCCGTCCCGTGGCTCATGTCAGGTCCGAAGCAAAATATCATATGGATTATGGGCCATCGACGGAAGCGAGAGAACGACGGGGTCGACGCTCGCGGGCAAGCCCGGACGCCGCAACCCCCGAACAATGGCTTGTCCCGGTTCTCGGTGAGAAAGTGGCGCCTGGGCGAGCCGCCCGCGGCGGCGTTTCTCGATAAATGGGCTCCTTACGGCGGTGTCTGTTGGCGTCAGCCCCCTCCACCGTCCTTCGGACGGTCCCCTCCCCCGCTTCGTAGGGGAGGA
>JBAUXQ010000935.1:0-5391 GCA_049584355.1 Roseiarcus sp.
AGCGTACTCTTGGCGAGGCTTGCTTCAGCATCCGCCAGCGCCGCTTCGGCGTAGACAACATTCTCTCTGGCGATGGCGCGCTCCTCGGCGGTCGGGCCGGCCCTGTCTTCGGTATCGACGGCTTTGGCCTGCTCGAGCGCGGCTTGATCCTCGGAGAAGGTTGCGGTGCTCTCGTCGAGCTGCTGCTTGCTGGTGAAGCCCTTGGACGCGAGCGTCGCGGCGCGCGCGTATTGTTGCTGCGCAAAGGCGAGATTGGCGTCGGCGATCTGAACATTCTGCGCCCCAGCGTCGATTTCCTCCTGGCGTACTCCCGCCAGGACATTGGCTTCATTGGCTCTCGCGGTTGCGAGGTCAGCCTTGGCCTCCTCGACGGCCGCCGCAAGGTCGGGATTGCTTAAGACCGCAAGAGTGTCGCCCTTGCGCACCGCTTGTCCGGCGGCCACGCGAAAGGGGGTCATGCGGCCATTTACGTCAGGCGCGATGAGGATCTCGGTCTTATGCGCGACCCCGATGATAGGCGCCGGCGCCCGGTTCGCCTCCCACGGGCGAAAAACCAATGCCGCCGCCAATCCGACGCCGACGGCGACGGCCAGAATTGCGAGTACGATGCGAATGGAACTACGGCGCATGAGCGATATCGTCCCTCTCGAACAACCGGGCGGCGGCCACCGCGAGCAGACCGTAGATCGCAGTCAGGATCCAAAGGTTCATCCAATCGCGCCAGACGTCATGCAGGGTGGCGCCCATCTGGTTGATGCGCACCAGCCCGTCGATCGCCGACGTGCTCGGAAAGACGCGGCTCGCCGAACGGATCGCTTCGGGGATCGCCTCGACCGGCCATGAGACGCCGACCTGGAAGAAGAGCGGAAGGCTGACGGCGATGAACAGGACCACGGCTGTCTCGCGCCGCGTGAACCAAAGGCTGACAAACTGAGCGAGAAAGCTCACCGAAAGGACGAATGGCGCCGCCATCAGGAAGAGGTCGAGGAGATTTCCAAGGGTGGAAAACCCATATATGCGTGGCAAAATGATCAAATAGAGAGCAATTCCGGGCATCGCCAGGCAGAAATGCGCCAGCGCCTGCCCGAGGATGGCGCGCGCGCCCGCGCGCCGATTCCGGCCTTTGCTTCCGCCCTGTTCGTACGCGACGCCCCCCACGGTCGCCGCGCCGAGGAACAGCGTCTGCTGGAGGATCAGGATGAAGGCTGCGGGAACGACATAGCTCGCATAGCCGCCGGTCGGGTTGAACAGCGGCTGCGACAACGTCTCGACGGGCGAGCCGCGGGTCAGCGCCGCGTGCGCAAGGCTGCCGTCGATTCGCGCTCCGCGCGTAGCGACTTCCGTCGTGACGGCGCCGCCTGCTTCGGAGATTCCCTGCAGCGTGCGATTGAACAAAAGGAAGTATGCTGAATCGACAAAAGCGGCGATTCGAGCCTTGTTGCCTTTCAACACCTCTTGCTCGGTGTCTTTGGGGATGCCCACGATCGCGAACACCTCGCGCCTTCCGAGCGCCGCCTGCGCGTCGGCCAGGGTGTCCGAGCGAACCGTCACCTTGATCGCCTCGTCGGCGTCCAGGGTCTGAACGAAATCTCGACTGAGCTCAGTGTGATCCTGATCGACGACCGCGATCGGGATGTCGCGCAGCAATTGGCCCAGATAGGGCTGCGGATAAAGCAGGCCATAGATGAACGGCGCGAGCACGATCAGGCCGAAGACGCCGCGATCATTGAGGATGCGACGAAATTCGGCGAACATTGCATCCCCGACGCCGTAACCCGCAAAGGCGTCCTCGGCCGCCGCCGGCTCGGCGACGGTGCTCGTCGAGGTCGCGGCCAGAGCGCTCAACCGCTGCCAGCCAAGCGCGAAGAACACCATCGCCAGCGCGCCCAGGATCATGAACGACTGGATGGAGTCCGATGCCGGCAGTCCGCGAACCGCCTGGTCGAACAGAATTTGGATGTACCAGCGCAACGGCAGCAGGGCGCCCCAGAATTGCGCGAAACCGTTCATCGCCAGGACTGGGAAGCCGACGCCGGCAAAGCCGAAGGCCGGATTGCACACGAGGGCGGTGAGGCTCATCCCGAGCGCCAGATTGCGGGTGAGCAGCTGGAACAGACTGCCGAGCGAAAGATAGGCGAGCAACAGAAGACACGCCGCGGCCCCCATCAGCAACGAGTCGCCGCGAAAAGGAATGTTGAAGAGGCCATGGATTATGCCGGCGTTCACGACCATCATGAGGATGAAGATGGCGAACAGCGGCGCCAGTTTTCCGACAAGCGCGGTGAGCGGACTGCCGCCGGCGGCTCTGAGCCACGCGCGCAGACTGCGACGCGAGAATTCGGAACCGACCGCATATCCGGCCGCGATCGCGGTGACGACGTGAAGAACCGTCGGCAAAATGGCGCGCAACAAGAATTGGGCGTAGTTCAGCGCCGGGTTGGTCAGGACATATTGCTCCACCACCAGCGATCCCGGTGCGTATCCGCTGCTCGCAGGCGATGAGGGCGGCAGCGTCGCGGTGGCCGCCGCAATGGCGTTGGATATCGCGGCGGCGGCGGTGTTGCCCGGAGTGAAATATTGTCGGTTGTAGAGGACGACGATCTTCGGTCGTTCCCGCGCGGTCAGATCGTGCTCGAAATTCTCGGGGATGTAGACGGCCGCAATCGCGTCGCCCGAACGGACGGCGTGCATGGCGCTGGTCATATCCCCGGAACGCTCCGCAACGCTGACCCCCGGGGCTGAGGCGATCGCCTGCACATAGGTCAGGGACGTCGGGGAGCGATCGGCGTCTACGACGCTCACTTTGAGGTTGCGGATGACGACGTTGCTGAAGGTCAGCGCCAGAATCGAAAAGGCGATGATCGGCACGCCGAGCGCAAGGAAGAGCGCCAAACCGTCGCGCCGCATCCAGCGCAATTCGCGTGTAGCGACGAGAAGGAATCCTGGATGGGGCGGCGGCCTCATCTCTGACCGCTCTGAGCGCCCGACCATTCCGCATAGACGCTCATTCCGGGACGAAGCTCCGGGATCGGCGTGATAGGATAGGCGCGAACCTGGAAGGTGCGGAGATCAAAGTCGCCGGTCGCACGCGTGGAGCGCCATCCTGCATATTCGCCTTTGGTCTCGATCACCCTGATTGCGGCCGTGATCAACCGGTCGTGAAGGGCAGGGACACGCATCTGGAACTGGTCCCCTGGCTTCAATCCCTTGACGAGGTCTTCGCGCATGTCGAAGCGCAGCCATACGTCGCGCAAATCTATGAGGGAGAGGAGCGGAACCCCGGGCGAGACGTATTCGCCAAGCTCGGCGCCGATCTGGTAGACCTGCGCCGCGACCGGCGCTTTCACGATGAGCTCGTCGACCTGCGCCTTGATGGTGTCGATGTCGGCCTGCGCCTTGTCGACGTTGGCGCGCGCAATACCCCGCTCTTCCTTGGTGGCGCCGTTGATGGCCTCCTCGTTGGCGAAGTTCGCTGTGTCCATGCTGCGCTGCGCAACCTTCAGATTGTCCGTGGCCTCGTCGAGTTTCTGCAGCGGCGCATTGCCGCTCCGCGCCAGCTCCTTGACGCGGTCGTAACTCTGCTGGGCGAGCGTCAGATTTGCGGACGCGCTCTCGACCGCGGCTTTCCGTTGCGCGAGCACCTCGACGCGCGTGCCGACCAAGGTATTGGCCAACTGCGCCGACGCGACTGCAAGCCCGGCTTCCGCCTCCTTGAGCTTGGTCACTAATTCCGGATTGTCGATCTTGTAGAGCAGTTGCCCGGCGACGACATTGTCGCCGCGCTCAACCGGGCGTTCGAGGACTCTGCCATCGACGCGCGCCGCGATGTCGATGCGAGTCGCGTCGGCTTCTCCCTGAATGATCAATGGCTGGGGCTGCACCAGATACCAGAGCGACAGGCCAACGATCGCTGCGACAATGAGCGTCACGACGATAGCGGGCCCTCGTGAGACTTTCGGCGCCGTCTTCGGACGGTCCGATTCGCGATTCGGCGAGGCTTTGAGTCCCGGAGACGCGACGGGTTCATCGGCGTTTCGCCGATCGACTGCGTCACCGCCGGCGGCGGCCTTCGTCGTCGCCGTCTTTTGGTCGTCGGAATCCATTTCTACGTTCCCTTGCCGCCTCACGCGCCGTCCGTCATGGGCGAACATGAAGGCCTATTCCCGGCGACCTCGCGAGATCGGCGTTTTTGCAACTCAATCCGGACTCTAGCACGAAGCCCGTTCATCTCCGCTGCCCTACCTGTTGCTGGCCTCACAGAGAATCACACGATCACTCAGCGCTGCTGAGCTCGAACAACCTGCGCATCTGAGCGGATAGCCAGGCGCTTAATCCTTTCGCTGGCGCGGCCGCGCCGACCGCCGTTCTCGAGAGCCCGCGACCGGCGGCGAGCCGCTCTGCCAGCATGCGACTTAGCTCTTGGGCAATCTCCGGCCTGGCCTCGACAATCGGGCGAAGGTCTGCTTTCGTGAGCTCATAGACGGTCGACGGCGTGAGCGCGGCGATTTCCGCGTTGGCCGGGGTTCCCGCGAGCAGCCCCATTTCGCCGAAGTAATCCCCCGGCCCAAACCGGAGCTGATCGTTCTCCCCGTCGGCGTTCCGGCGAGTCGCTTCGAGGACGCCGCTGCCGACGATGAACAGCGACTGCAGCACATCGTCGGGTTTCACCAAAGCATCTCCCTTCTCGTGCGAAGCGGGCTTCAGCTTGGCGGCAATCGTCGCCCGCTCGTTCGGCGTTAGGCATATGAACATCTCCGCCAGATCCAGGACGGCGCCGGGACTCAATTTTTCCAGTCGCAACGGTTCTTCATCGTGGGGTTGATAGGGGGCGTCCTTCGGCGGCGCAAGACGCGCGCCGGCCGCGACCGTATGGCGGAAGATGAGGTCGAACAGCTCGTTCTGGGCGTCCGTATCGGAATCCTGCTGAGCCAGGAAGAAGGTGACCTCGTATTGCGTCTGCCTTGCGTCGATCGACGAGACGAGAACGCTGGGGGCGGGGTAGGTCATGATCAATTGCGAGTTCAGCAGCGCAAGCTCCAGAATCGCTTTGCCGCTGGCCGGCGGCGCGCTCAGTCGAACTTCGATCGTGATCCCATGGATCGCGGACGGGTAGTTCACATTCACGATCTTCGATTTAGCGATCGTGCTGTTCGGTACGATCGCGAGATCCTGCCGGGCCGTCAGGACATGCGTCGCCCGCCAGTTCAGTTCGACGATCCGGCCCTCGGTCCCGCCGTCGAATTTGATCCAGTCTCCCGGCCTGTAGGGGTGGCTGAGACTGAGCACGAGGCCGGAAAAAACATCGTTGAGGCTGCTCTGAAGCGCCAGGCCCAGGACGATGGCGATTGCCCCGGAAGTCGCCAGGAGGCCCTGGATGGGAAGATCAAAGAC
>JBAUXQ010000936.1:0-11697 GCA_049584355.1 Roseiarcus sp.
CCCAACGAAACCAAAGCGGCGCTCGAATCAACTGGATGTTCTCCACCGACAAGGCCAGAACCAAAATGGCGCGCGCCTATCCCAGTCCCTCGCTCAAAGAGTCATAATCACCGTGCAGGGGAACTAGCCGCTCGCCGTTTGCGGCTCTATTCCTATCGACAAGAGTCCTCAAATCGAGTTCGTCGACAACATCGTTGAACGCCTTGACGAGAATTGCCGCGGACTGGGGACTGAAGTTTCTCCCTTTCAACATGCGCTTGATTGGCATTGCGCAAGCCTCCGAAAGTGCTCTTTCAACGCATAACCCTAGCGCCACCGACGTCGCCCGCAAGTCTAATTTTTCGTATGGCGGGCCACCAAGCAGCTCGCTGCGCTCCCCGGCCGCAGAATGACGTCGCTATAGCTCTCGCCGGGCAGGTGCAGCGCGCGCGGACGCTCGAGTACCGCCCTCAGTCTCGCGCTCGCATGTTCCGGACTTGGGCGCTAACGCTCTCTCGCCGGGCGTAACAAGTCGCTAGGAATTTCGCCTTGTCGATGCCTCAACTAGGCCGAAAATTCCGCGACGTCGTCTGGTCTGAGTGGGTTTGACATGGCAAAGGCATGCGCCGGCCGGTCGGGGGGTTGCTCGAGCCGTGTCGGTTTCTCGTCAAAGCCTAATCATGCATCTTCGCAGCCTGAGGACCACGGTCGGAATAACTCCCGCCCGGCCCGCCGGCCTCGCCGAACCCGTCGGGCCTCCTTGGCTCCGGCGTCCTCGACTGCACTCTTGCCCGCAATATCGGGGGTGCAACAAAAGTGCGCCGGCACTGTTTAGCGCTTAGGCGATGTTGGGTGCCCCGGAACTCGCCGCGCAACAAAAACATCTCTCGACGTTAGGGGCGCCAACCGGGCTGTTTTTGAGGTAGAAGCGCGGCCGCACTGGCGCACAGAGGCGCGCCAAAGCGAAATTTCATCTCGGTGGGAGCAGTTCATGGCGGATCGTCCGTTGTCGATCGACGTTCGTCATCCGTTAGTCCTCAAGGCGAACGATCTCTTCCTTTTGACTCGCGAGGACGGGGAGATTGTTCACGAGGCGCCAGGATTCGGGCTTTTCTATCGTGACACTTGTTATCTCGCTGCGTACGCGTTCCGCTTGCACGGCATAGCGCCGCTCCTGTTGATGTCGTCCGACAGTGAAGGCGTCGCGGCGCGGATCGTCTTGACCAATCGTCATCTGACGACAGCCAATGGCCACGTTGTTGGTGACCACAAGCTGAGCTTGCGCCGAACGCTTCTGGTGCTCGATGACGCTCCTGTCTTCGTCGACACAATCGCGATCCGGAATTTCGGGCTCGAACGGGTGACGCTTCCGGTCTCATTGGAGTTCTCGACGACGTTCGAGAGCATGTTCGTTCTACGCGGCGCGCCGGCCGGCAAGCGCGGACGCCTGCATGTGCCTGAGTGGGACGAAACGGCCTTGCGATTTTCGTACGAAGGCGCTGATGGAGTCCTGCGTACGATGCTGGTCGATTTCTCCGTTCCCCCGCTGATCGCGCCGCGAACGACTGAGCAGAGCATCGCACATTTCGAAGTCTCTCTCGACGCGCAGGCGAGTCAGGACATTATCGTAACATGCCGTGTGGATGAGCGGCCCGTCGGGATGGCGCCGCCGGTTTCCTCTCGTCCCGCTAGAAGCGCGGCGGAGATGAATCTGGCGCAGGAACAGGCGTCGAAAGCTTTGCTCGATGGCTATGCCACCGTCGAGACCTCAGACAAGGGCTTCGGAGAGGCGCTGGCGAGGTCGCTGACCGACGTTGCACTGCTTAGCGTCAGGCGACGCGACCAGCAATTCACAGCCGCCGGCGTGCCCTGGTTCGTTGGCCTCTTCGGCCGCGATAGCTTGTTGCCGACGATTCAGTGCTTGCCGTTCAACCCGGATCTGGGCCGGCGCACGGCCATGGCGCTGGCGAAGTGGCAAGGCGAAAAGGACGACATTAAAACTCGCGAACAGCCTGGTAAGATCCTGCACGAACTGCGGGTCGGCGAGCTCGCCCATCTCCGCGAAGTGTCGCAGACTCCGAGCTACGCCGCCGTCGACTCCACGCTGCTCTTCCTCGTTGCGATCGCGCGGCACGTCGCCTGGACGGGGTGTCTGGACCTGTTCGAGGCGCTAAGGCCGAACATTGACCGCGCTCTGGATTGGCTCGATCGCAAAGCCGCTGAAAACGAAGCGGGCTATGTCACTTATGAAGGATTGGCTGATGATGGTCAGCCTATTAACCAGAGCTGGCGCGATTCGGGCGACGGCGTGCTTCGAAACGACGGCCAGTATCCAAAACCGCCGCTCGCGCTGGTCGAGGTTCAGGGCTACGCCTATCAGGCGCGCACGCTCATGGCGTCTGTATTTCGTCACGCCGGCGACAATGCGAAAGCCGATCGCTTGCTGGTCGACGCACATCATTTGCGGGCCAGATTTCTCAAGGACTTCTGGATGGAGGCCGAGGGTTGCTACTGTCTCGCCCTGGAGGACGAGGGGCGCCAAGTCTCCTCGGTGACCTCTAACGCGGCCCAGGTGCTATGGACTGGCATTGCGTCACCCGAACACGCACACAGAACGGCGGAGCGAGTGATGAAGCCGGACATGTTCTCCGGCTGGGGGGTTCGAACGCTTTCGGCAAACCATCCGAGGTTCGATCCGCTCGCCTACCAGCAGGGCAGCGTATGGCCTTTTGACAACGCCTTGATCGTGTCCGGATTGCGCCGATACGGCGAGGACGCCGCCGCAATGCGCGTTACCGTCGCGACTTTGGAAGCCGCTGATAGCTTCCGCCTTAAGCGGCTGCCTGAGTTCATCGCAGGGACGCAACGGTTGTCTGGAGACAAGCCAACCCACACCCCACGAGCAGATCCGCTGCAAGCCTGGTCTGCCGCCGCTCTCCCGTTCATGACGACCGAGCTCCTGGGTCTCGAGGCTGACGGATTCGAAAGAACCCTTCATGTTCGCCGTCCAATGCTCCCGGATGGGATTGACGCGCTGTCCCTACGGGGCCTTCGCATGGCCGGAACGACGGTGTCGCTCAAGTTCACTCGGCAAGTTGATCACATCAACATGAGCGTGATCGACGGAGGAGAGGGGCTCGAACTTCTCGTGGAGTAATCTGAACGACCTCCACGAAGCTAAAGCTCCAATCGACCGATGATCGCTAGCGCGGGGGAGAACCTCCGCGGTACGACAGGCGCGGACGGCCCTGCCGACGCTGCGCCATGACGAGGCCCAACCCGAAGAATAGCGCGGCTCCCCCGGCCACGATCGCCGCGCGCGTTGTCGCTCCTGGATAGACCGAGACATCTGGCTTCGCTTCAGCGCTGAACGAGCCGTGCACACGATGCAAGTCCGCAACCGGTTGCATCAGATTATCGCGCCGGTATGGGTTCACAAGCTGGTTGGTTTCCTGTCCGGTGACAGCTGAGCGGGCGAGAAACCAGTCCATGAATTTCGGCGCGATCATGTTGCCTACAATCGTGAGGAGCGTCGAGGTTCCCACCCAATATTCGCTCGCGCCGGTTCGCGCTGCGTGTAGGACCGCCTCCGCAGCGGCCTCGGGCTGGTAGATCGTTCCCATCGGCTTGGGCCGATGCGCGCGATGGGTACGAGCCCAGTCGAATTGTGGGGTGTTCATCGCCGGCAGTTCGAGAATGGAGACGACGATGGGTGAATGTTCGTGCTCGAGCTCGGCGCGCAACGAGGCGGTGAAGCCCCGGATCGCGTGCTTCGCTCCGCAATATGCGGATTGCAGCGGGATGCCGCGGTAGGCGAGCGCCGAGCCGATGTTGATGATTTGGCCGCGGGGCCGAGCACGCATTTGTTTCAGGGCGGCCATGGACCCATACACGACGCCGAGATAGGTCACCTCGGTAACGCGGCGAAATTCCTCAGGTGTGATGTCGCCGACCAACGAGAACACCGTCACCATTGCGTCATTGACCCAGATGTCGATCGGCCCCAACTCGCCTGCGAAGCGATCCGCCGCCGCAAAAACTTCATTCGCATCGCTGACGTCGATGGGCGCGATCGCGGCGTCGTGGGCGCCGGCGGCCCGCACTTCATCAGCGAGCGATTCGAGCGCGGCTTTGTCACGCGAGATCAGGCCGAGCTTCGCCCCTTCTTGCGCGAAGCGCAGGGCGATCGCCCGGCCTACGCCGGCTGCGGCGCCGGTAATCACGACGACTTTGCCCGCAAGATGCTCGTTCGAAGCCATGGTCTCTCCTTAGTCGCCAGTCTCGCGGCAGCGTCGCGCAGGCCGCCGCGAGGAGGCTCAGGTCGCAATCTGCAACGGCGGGCTACCGACGGAGCGAAGCGTGGGATGTTTCGCGTCCGCCCGTAACTCGCCCCGCCGGGCCAATTCTGCAATTCGCTCGGCGGCGCGCATCGCGATCGCGGTGATGGTGAGTGAGGGGTTCACTCCGCCAGCGGTCGGAAACACGGACCCATCGCAGATGAAGAGATTGGGAATGTCCCAGGTTCGGCAATCCGCGTTGATCACGCTGTCCTGCGCCGTGAAGCCCATGCGCGCCGTGCCGGCCAGATGGTTCATGTCGTTGTCTTGCCGCCAGATGTCCTTGGCGCCCACAAGCTCCAGGCTGGTGCTCATCTGATCGAGCGCATGGCGGATCATCGTTTTGTCGTTGTCCCCCCAGGAATAGGTGATGCGGGGGATGCGCAACCCGTATTGATCCGTATCGTCGGCCAGCGTCACCCGGTTGTTCTCGTTGGGCAGTTGCTCCCCAACCATTTTCAATCCGACAAGGTGATTGTAGCGCAGCATTTCCTCGTGGAGCGCGGCGCCCCAGATCCCCTTCGATCCGGTGATGATGGTCATCGTCTCGATGGGCAGCGGGCCCTGCGCCATCCAGCAGTAGCCGCCGTAAAAGTCCTTGCGGTCCTCATAGTTCCAGTGCTCGGTGATCGTGGTCGAAGGAGGCGCCTTGTAGGCCCGCACCACTTCGTCCATGTAACCCCACGCCGCCTGGTTCGATTGGCTCATGAGGTTCCGGCCGACGAGGCCGCTACTGTTGGCGAGCCCGTGCGGAAAACGGTCGTTCGCCGAGTTCAAAAGCAGGCGGGGCGTTTCGATGGCGTAGCCCGCGACGATTACAGCCCGCGCCTTCTGAAAGCGCCACCGGCCCTCGCGATGGTAGTGCACCCCTGTGGCTCGCCCGTCCCGGCCCATCTCGATCCGCCCGACCATGGCGAGATCCCGGATTTCCGCGCCTGCGGCCAGAGCGCGGGGAATGAAGGTTACAAGTTGGCTCTGCTTCGCATTGGTCGAGCAGCCGAAGCGGCAGAAGCCGCGATAGACGCAAGGCGGGCTGTCCCCCTTCGGCGCCGACACGGTGGCGAGCGGGGTCTCGGTCCAGGCGTATCCCATGGCCTCGGCGCCGCGCGCGAGCAGTTGCGCCGCGCCGTTGATCGGATGCGCCCTTAAAGGGTAGCGCGGCCGTTTCGGCCCCCACGGGTAGGTGATCGGACCGGAGATCGACAGCGCCTTTTCCGCCCGCCCATACCAGTCCCACATCTCGCGCCAGTCGAGCGGCCAGTCGGCCCCGTAGCCGAGTTGCGAGCGCGACTTGAACCATTCCGGCCGAAAGCGAAGCGACACCATGGCGAAATGCACCGTCGAGCCGCCCACCGCCTTGCCGCTGTTCTTGCCGCCCATCACGAGCGGATTCTCGCCCTCCGAGATGCGGTCATCGTTCCAGTAGAGCTTCTCCTGCTCGCTCTCGTCGGAAGCGAAGTCCTCGAGCGGCCGGAAATAGGGGCCTGCATCAAAGCCGATGACCGAAAAGCCCCGATCGGCCAATCCCGCTATGACTGGCCCTCCGCCCGCGCCCGTCCCCACGACGGCGAAGTCGACCTCCTCCAGGTCATCGAATTGCCGCATGGGGGTCCAGGCGCCGCGACGAAACACGTTGGGCGCGCGCCCGTTTGCGGCGCGCGGAGCGGCAAAGGGGTCAGCGGACATGTTCGCCTTCCCCGGCCGGCTGTTTTTCCAGGCTCGGCGCAGCCTCCTCCGGTTCCCACGGGTCGCGCCGGTCGAGGCCCAAGCGAACATAGCCGCGCGGGGAGGCGGGGCCGCCAAACCCGATCTCGCTCCACGCGGTAGGGTGGGCGTAATAGGCTCCGACGACGTCGTGGATCACATGCGAGGTCCAGAAGGTTTTGGACGGCATTCCGCGCATGGCGTCCGCCTCGAATGACCCCTCGGCCATTTGGCCCAGCATCGCGTCCTGATCCTGCTCGGTCAGGATCGCGAAAGGCCGCCCATGTGTCCGGACTGACACCTCGTCCAGCGCCGCCAACGCGCGCTTCCACGCATCCCCCGGTTGAGGCATATCGGCGAAGCGATAGCCTTTCGTCTTGCCTTCCAGAAGCCGCCGGTCGACATAGGCCGCAAGCGGAGCGCGCGGGCGACCCTCGGGTTGCGGCATGACGCGGTCACAAAGCGCCTCGAGGGTTTTCCATTCGTCGGCGGAAAAGAAAGTGGGGCGCGGCTCCGTGGCGAGCCGGGCGTCGATGACTTCCCGCGTCTTGTCGTTCCACGACTGGCTTTCCCGTTTGGACATGACGTCGTAGCCGGGATAGCGCCCGCTCGTGACGCGCTCAGTCATCTGGATTGTCCTGCAGGAGCCGCAATGCCGCGAGGCCGGCCAGAGCCAGCCCGGTAAAGGAAGGCGGCGCGGGCAGCGGGGGGCCTGCCTGGAGGTTCTGGGTCCAGTTCCGCCAGCCGCCCATGTTGCGCGCCACCCCGATCGCATGAAACCCGACCCCCACGACGCCCAGGAGGGCGGTCATCCGCAACCACCAGCGCGTGATGCGCCGCGGTCGTGCGGCATTCCCCATCGCCGCCGCGGCCAGCATGGAGGCCGCCGCAGGCGGCGCCGTGACCGGCAGCAGCATGGCCGGGTTATGGAAGGCGCCGCGAAAATGCAGCAGCCCCGCCTCCATCGCCGTGCCGACCAGGCCGGCCCCCGTCATCGCAGCGACCATTCGCCCGGCAGGCAGTCCGAGCACGTCGGGCGGGGCGCCGGGAGGGTTGTCCCGCACCCGCTCGGCCAGGAACCCGGTCATTCCCGCAAGCAAGATTGCCGCCGGCGCCCCGAGCGGAGCGCCGTAAAACAGGTTCTGCCAGCAGAAACCGCCCGGGCGCTTGCCTACGTTGTAGAGATGGAAGGCTGTTCCGATCACGCCAGTCAGTCCGGCCAGCGCGTAAACGATGTCCCGCGCCCAATGCGCCCGCGACGCGACGTCCTTGTGCCCGTGGAATGACGCGAGGAGCGTGAGCGCGGACGTCGCGATAGGCGTGTACATTGCCTTGTTCTCGAATGCGCCGCGGTAGTGCTCCATCGAGCTGTCAACCAGCACGGAGGCGGCTATCGTTCCCGCAGCGCGGTTCAGACGCCGCGCGGCGAGCACGGTCCCACCGTTGTCGCGGGGCGACGGAACTGGGGAGGGAGGAGACTCCATCGACCGGCGGCGCTCGCCGCCTCGCGCGCGGACGACGGGGCTTTCCGAACCGAGGGTCATCGCCGCGCTTCCGGCCACGGCGGCGGCGCCCAAAAGCAAGAGCGCCACGAAGATTTCATGCGTCGGCCGTGTATTGTCCGCGACGCGTATCGACCACTCTCTTTCAATCCCGGTCGTCATGCAGCGTAGCGCTCCGCATCCCGCTCCTTGAACACGAGGCCCAGGCCCGGACGGCTCATGTCCGGCCGGATTGCGCCATTCTTCGCGACGGGAGCGCCCTCGAACAGCATGTGCTCGATGCGTACGTGGTCGTGAAACCATTCCAGATGGCGCAAGCGCGGCGCCGCGCAGGCAGGGTGAACATGAAGCGCAGGCGCACAGTGACCGGAAAGGTCGATGTGATGGGCGTCGCAAAGCGCCCCGGCCTGCAGAAATCCCGTGATCCCGAGACATCGCGACGCGTCCGCCTGCTGCACGTCCACCGCGCGCCGGACAAGCATGTGCCGCACGTCGTCGGCGTTGTAGGAATATTCGCCAGCGGCGATATCCATGCAGTCCGGCGCGCCTGTTCGCACCTGCGCGAGACCATCGAGATCGTCCGAGGAGACCGGCTCCTCGAACCACGCGACCTGAGCTTCCGCTGCGAACGCGTTGGCCATGCGCAGCGCTTGCTTGACCGAATAAGCGCCGTTAGCGTCCACAAACAACGACGCCTCGCCGATCGCCTCCTTGGCGACCCCGACGCGGCGTAGATCGTCGTCCGGATGGCTGCCAATCTTCATCTTCACCGCGCGACAGCCGTCCCGCTCGACCCAGCCGGCAAGCTGCTGCCTGAGCTCTCGATCGTTGTAAGAGGTGAACCCGCCGCTGCCGTAAATCGGAACGGTCTCTCGCGCCCGGCCGAGCAAAGCCGCGAGCGGCAGATCCATGAGTTTCGCTTTCAGATCCCAGAGCGCCGCATCGAGCGCGGAGATCGCGGTCGCGGCCAAGCCGGACCGGCCCATATTGCGGACCTTATTGACCAGCAATCGGTGACAGAGCGGTATGTCGAACGCATCCTGCCCGCTCAGAGCGGCGGCGAGCGGGCCTGAAGCCAACGAGGCGGCCGCGCTCGAGCTGTATGTATAGCCAAGTCCGGTCTGGCCCCCGGCTTCAATCGTCGCGATGACGAGTGTTGTTTCCCGCCACGCGTACGTCCCGTCCGCCTCCGGCGCATCGGTCGGAATCGTGTAGGGGCGAGCCGTTACGGCCCGGATGGCGGCGTCCGGAGGCATGGGCGCCTACCGGCCGGGTATGACTGAAGACACGAGCTCCTTGGCCGTATTCTTCAGGACGCTGCCGAGTTCCGGCTCGTCCGGCATCATGGTCATGAAATGCGACGCGTCTTTCAGGGTAATGTGAGGGGGCAGAGGCGGCACGTTGGGATCGGTATAGAATTCAAGGATCACAGGCCGGTCGGAGGCGAGCGCCTCCTCCCACGCGGCGCCGACCTTGTCCGGATCGTTGCAGAAGATCCCTCTGAGCCCGAGCAGTTCGGCATATTTGGCGTAAGGAAAGTCCGGGATGGACTGTGTGCTCTCCGTCTTGCCATCGCCCAACTGCACTCGCTCCTCCCAAGTCACCTGACTGAGATCGCGATTGTTGAGAACCATCATGATGAAGAGCGGATTTGACCATTGCTCCCAATATTTGGAGACAGTGATCATGACGTTCATGCCGTTCATCTGCATGGCGCCGTCGCCGATCGTGCCGATGACAGGCCGCTCCGGATACGCCATCTTCGCCGCCAGCGCGTAGGGGGTCGCGGCGCCGAGCGAAGCGAGAGAGCCCGAGAGCGAGCCCTTCATGCCGCGCCGGAATTTGAGGTCGCGCCCATACCAGTTGGCGACCGAGCCGCTGTCGGCGGTAACGATACAATTGTCCGGCAGCCGCGGCGAAAGCTCCCAGAACACGCGCTGGGGGTTTATCGGATCCGCGGAGTTCATCGCGCGGCTTTCCAGCAACTTCCACCAGTCGGCGAGATTATCCTTGATCGTGTCGCGCCATTTCGAATCGGTCTTCTGTTCGAGGAGCGGCAGTAGCGCCCTTAAGGTCGCCGCGCTGTCGCCAACGAGATTGACCTCCATCGGGAAGCGGAGGCTGAGGTTTTCCCCCTTGATATCGATCTGTACGCCTCGCGCGTTCCCGGGCTCCGGAAGAAACTCGCTGTAAGGAAATGCGGACCCCACCATCAACAGCGTGTCGCAATTCTTCATCAGATCCCAAGACGGCTTCGTGCCAAGGAGGCCGATTCCTCCGGTCACGAACGGCAAATCATCCGGGACGGCCGCCTTGCCGAGGAGCGCTTTCGCGAGCCCGGCTCCAAGCTTGTCCGCAACCGCGATCACTTCATCCGTCGCCTCGAGGCAGCCGGCTCCGACGAGCATGGCGACCTTCTTGCCATCGTTGAGCACTTGGGCCGCGGCCTGCAGTCCCTGACTCTCGGGAACCTTGCTCTCCGCGGGGAAGCCCACGCCCGTATGTGTCGAGCCGTGCGCCATAGGCGGATCCTCATAGGGCATCAACTGCAGATCGTTGGGGAGCACGATGCAGGTGACGGAGCGCTTGGTCTGTGCGATCCTCACCGCGCGGTCCACCATGTGGCGAACCTGACTCGGAACCGTGCCGATCGCGATGTAATCGCTCGCCACGTCCTTGAACAGCGCAACCAGATCCACTTCCTGCTGATAGCGGGCGCCGAGGGCTGTGCGGGCTTGCTGCCCCACGAGAGCCACTACCGGCTGGTTGTCCATCTTCGCATCATAAAGGCCGTTGAGCAGGTGAATCGCGCCCGGCCCCGAGGTCGCATAGCAAAGCCCAACACCTCCAGTGAACTTTGCGTGAGCCGAGGCCATGAACGCCGCCATTTCCTCGTGCCGGACCTGGACGTATTCCATGCCGGGCTGCGCTTTTTGCAAGGCCACGTCCAACCCGCCGACGCCGTCGCCGGGGTAGCCGTACACGCGCTTGAGGCCCCATTCCTGAAGACGCTTCCAGACGAATTCGCTGACGTTCATGGACACGGCGCAAACCTCCGAGCGATAGCCGAACCGACCAGGCGACGCTGTCGAAGGGCAACGAAGGAGGCGAACAAAAGTTCCGGTCCGGAAAGTTTTAACGCACGATGCATGGCCGGCTGAGGCCGCGGACGCCGGGACGGAGCCGGAATAGTCCGCCCGCCTGCGGCTCGCGCTTCAGCTGGTCCTCGGTCAGTTTGTCCCTGGCGCTGCTCACGACCATCTCGTCGAGGTCGGGGCCAACGAACGCGCACATCGTCGGCTGACTGACCGGGAGAGCGATCTGCGATATCAAGCGGCCCGACCGATCATAGCGATGCAGAACGCCCCCACCGTGGACCGCGCACCAGTAGCAGCCCTCCTCGTCCACGGCAGCGCCATCGGGGACCTGCCCCTCGGTTCGAATTTCGGCGAACGAGCTCGGCTTGCCGACCCTGCCCCTCGCCCTGTCGTAGGGCGCGCGAAGAATGCTGCGCGCGTGGGAATGAGACAGAAAAAAGGCATCCTCTTCGAGGTTCCAGGCGAAGCCGTTATGCAAGTCCGACCAATCGTCGCCAGCCACGAGCCCTTCGCCGAAAGTGAAGCGATGAAGGGGCGCCGCAGCGGTCTCCGCGGCGACGCCCGGACGTGGATCGAACATCACGCCGACCCAGAAGCGCCCCTCAGCGTCGCAGACGCCCTCGTTAAAGCGGAAGAGATTCGGGTCGAAAGGAGGCGGAGCGAGCTTACGGGTTTCTCCGGTAGAGAAATCGAGGCGAAATATCCCGGTCCGCAGCGCGACAATCGCGCCCTCGGCGCCTTCCACCAACGCGAATGCGCCGATATCGGCGTCCAAGCGCCATTGGGTCTGCACGCCGTCTACGCTGAGCCGGTAGAGGGCCGGCGCCTTGACGTCGTTCCAGTAAAGGGCGTTGCCCGGGGCGAACCAGGTTGGAGACTCGCCGATGATGGCGCGGCAATCCAGCAGCAGCTCGATTTCGGGCATGAACGCTCCCTGTCCTCGATTATCGATACGCGCAGCGTACGCCCGACGATCCGCCCTCATCCCAGAAGTGATCAGGAAAGGGGTACGGAGCGGTTTCGGCCGCCGCAATCAACCACCGCCGCGCTGCAGCACGGGACCGCAGAGGCCGAGTG
>JBAUXQ010000937.1:0-6905 GCA_049584355.1 Roseiarcus sp.
AAAGAGCAGACCGGCGCGCACGAGGAGAACCCAACGCTCGATCTGCCCTGCGACACCGTGTTCGCCGCCGGCCAGCGAGCGACGGAGATCGTCGGGCCGCTGCTCGAAGACGAGGCGGCTGAGTTGCAGGCGGATTTCTGGAAGGCGCGATAACAGGAAGAAACCGCGGCCGAATCTCGCCGACCTTCGGGGCGGAGACAGTGGTCATTGGGTGCTATCAAGTCCCGCTGCATTTTGGCGTAAACGATGCTTTGGCGAGCCGCCCCCTATATTTGCCGAGAGACGGGCGCCTTTCCAGCAAGGGTTCGGTCGTGGCGAGCATAACGCAGAGCGCGCGGCCTGCGCGACCAGCCAGGGCGTCAGCGAGCGAACACCAGGAACCCCGTTGTATCGCCCACGACCGTGATGTGCCCTTTGCAAGGCGCAACGTCTTCCAGATGGACCACGTCGCCGGCATGTAGCTGTCTCGACTCGCCATCCGTCGTCGTGATCGAGAATATGCCGCGGACCACGGTAAGCAGCTGAACTGCGGGAGTAGGATGATAGAGATGGTTCACTAGGTCAGCGGCGCCCCAGTGCGCCTCGAATCCTGCGAAGAACACGCTTGACGCTGGCTGACTGGGGCTAATGTAGATCGGCGCGGCAGGAGGGGCGAAATTCTGTTTCGCAAGGTCCGCCGTCAGCTCTGCGAAATGGCTCTCGTGGTCAGGAGTGCAATACAACCGGGCGTAAGCGAGGCGAGAAGGGCCGATCTGCAAGCTTGTCGTTTTTCCAATATCTTCTGCTGACGCGCTTGAACTCAAGGCGCAGAGGCAGACAGCGATGACCGCCGACGTTATCGTGGACCCGCACGCTTTGCTCATCATGTTCTATTCCTTCGACAAGACCGCGCAGCAAAAGGAGGCCTAACGCGAGGTAGGCGGATTACAAGCGTCACCCAACTTCACGCGTCCGAAATATCGCTGTAGATCGCGGTTCAAGCTCGTTCAGCCCGAGATTGTGCTCATGCCGCTTTATCGCTTCCCATCTTGGCCCGACCGAAGAGTACGGAGGCGTGGCTGATGGCGGCTCAAAGTCAGCAATGCGATTCGAGCGCGACTGACGGATCGCCCGGATGAGACTTTGAAAGACTGATACTACGACCCCTGATAGGGTTCTACGCTACCCTTCCTCCAGCGCCTCGGCGGCAATCGCCAGCCGCCGGGCTGCCGCAGGGTTGATGCGCGCGGCGAGTTCGCCGTGGGCGCGTCGCCACTCGGCGAGGCTCGCCTCGAGGCTCAGCGCGCCCTTTTCGGTCAGCCACACCGCGCGGCGCCGCGCGTCCTTATCGCCGGCGGCGACCTCGATCAGCCCGGCCATCTCGAGCACCTGCAGGTTGCGAGACAGGGTCGACTGGTCGAACCCGGTGCGCTGGGCGAGGGCGCCGAGCGTGTCGTCGCGCGCCGAAGCGATCTGGGCCATCAGCCCGAACTGGGCGAGGCTCAGGGCCGAACCCTGCATCCGCCGGTTGAGGAAGCCGGTGATGCGGCGCGCGGCGAGCCGGGCGTTCCATCCGGCGCAAGCGTCGACCGCCGCTCGCGCATCGGCGATGAGGGTCTTGCGAGCGAGTTGCGTCGGCTTCGGCATCGATGTATGTATATGCATCATTTGTATCTGCATGGATAGGAGAAAAGCGATGCTGACGACTGCGCCGCGCGTTTACGGCGTCACCGATCCCGCCGAGGCGATGCGGATGTCCGGGCGGGAGTTCCTTGAAGCGATCATCGACGGGCGCTTGCCCGCGCCCCCGATGGCGAGGACGCTCTCGTTCTGGCTCGTGGAGATCGGCGACGGCTTCGCCGTCTTCGAGGGCGACGCCGGGGAGCATCTTCTCAACCCGCTCGGGGTCGTCCACGGCGGCTGGGCGCTGACCTTGATCGACAGCGCGACCGGCTGCGCCGGCCAGACGGTCCTGCCTGCCGGCGCCAGCTACACCACGGTCGAGACCAAGGCCAATTTCTCCCGCGCGATCACAAGGGACACAGGCCGGGTCCGCGCCGAAGGCCGCGTCGTCGGCCGTGGCCGGCGCATCATCTCCTGCGAGGGGCGGATCGTCGACGCCGGCGGTCGCCTCCTGGCGCATGGGACATCGACGCTCATGGTCCTGGCAGGCGAAAAGCCGACAATTGCTTCTTGAGGTTCGGACCCTGTGGTAGGATACGTCTCGCGTCGAGACTCGGCGGAGAGACGCTTCCCGAAGGACCGGGAGGGAGTAGAGAGTTTTCGAGTTTTCGCCAAAAGTCGCCGCATCCCTTTGAAAAGACTGGATTGGCGGAAGGAAAAAGTTTTGATTTCCCTTCCCTGTTCTTTGGATTCGCTTCCTTCGGCTTTGAAAAAACTTCCCTCGGATTTGGAAACTCTTGCTTCGGCTCGGAGGAGCTTGCCGCAATTCCTCGACCTGAAAAAGGGGCAAGGAGGCCGAACACGACGTAATCGTTTATTGCAAAGACCATCCTGATGAGAAAAACATTCACGCCATCGGCGTCGTGTTGAAGGACATGCGCGCCGAAATGGGCATCAGGTTGAAGTGAGCGCCGGTGCGCTTTGTGACGGGAGGACCTGCGACATGAAAACCCTGACCTGCATCGCCGCGCTCGGCGCGGCGCTGCTAATGACGCATTCGGCTTTCGCCGCATCCGCGGTCGCCAAGGCCTGTGCGGCGGACATCAAAGCGCAATGCGCCGGCGTGAAGCCGGGCGGCGGCAAGCTCAAGGACTGCGTGAAGGCGCATTTCTCCGACTTGTCCGCCGACTGTCAGGTGGCGATCGTGCGCGCGGCGGCGGTCGGCAGGGCCTGCAAGGCCGACGTCAAGCAGTTCTGCGCCGACGTCAAGCCGGCCAAGGGAGCAATCGCGGACTGCATGAAGGAGCACGCGGCCGACGTCAGCAATGGTTGCAAGGACGCAATGGCGAAGGCCGAAGCAGGCAACAAGTAGCGTAAATCCGGCTCGACGCTCAGCAACGCGGGCGACTCTCGTTTTCTTCGAAAAACTGGCGCCGAATTTCGGCCCCGCGGGGCGCCGATTGGTCGGCCACTCAGGGCAGGCATCATCGTCGAACGCAGGTTAGCGGTGGCTGCATTTTTATCGATTCTGATAGCTCGTCTGGAGCGGATCGTCGACAAGAACCGAGCCCTGAGATCGGCCGACGCCGCCGCGGTCGATCCGTCGGGCGTGATCGCTGCTTCATTCTCGCGTCGGATGGCTCTCTTGAGCCGCGCCGTTTATTTCGCCGTCCTCAGCGCCCTCGCGACCGCGGCGCTGTTGATCGGCGCCTTTGTCGCTGCCCTCTCCGGCGTCGGCCACGCCCGCTTCGTCGCGCTGATGTTCGCGGTGTCGCTGGCGTTGCTGATGGCCTCGCTGGTCGAGCTCACCCGCGAAATCCGCATCTATATGGCGAACATGCATCTCGAGTGATCGCCGTCGCTCCCCCGGCTCTCCCGTTTCGCCGCCGTCGTCTGGGAATTCCGTTTGCGCGCCGGATATGCTAGAAAACTGCGTTGAGGAAGGCCCGGGTCGAGGGGAGAACGATCGCGAAGCGATGTTCGAACGTCCCCGACAAGGGTCAGCGCGCAACGGACGACGCCAAGAGCCGCAAGCGGACAAGGAACGCGTCCATGAAGACCAACGCCGTTCGATTTGCCGCTGGGCTCGTGTTCCTCATCGGCGGCGCGCCGCTTCCCGCCTGCGGCCAGTTCATTTACCCGCCGGTGTTCGTCGTCCCGCCGCCAGCGCAGAATTACGGCGCCCCAAGGCCCACGTCGAGGCCGCCGCCGGATAAACCGAAACCCGCCGACCCGCCAGCGCAGGCAAAGCCGGCTGGGCATTATGAAGGACGAACGTATGTGCCGGATTAGGCAGGCGTTGGTCGTATTTTATCTGGGTGATTTGGCTTTTCCAAACCGACCCCAAATTTAGCCAAGTACAGCAAAATCCAGCCAAGCCTGGGCAAAGAAAATCAAGGAAAGGCTGGGATCGGTTTTTCGTAATCCCAGCGCCGCCCCACGTATCCCGCAAGCGGGGCGAGGGGGGCGCTCTACCGGATCGGCGGGGCGTATTGAATGCCGCCGTTATCCCAGAGCTCGTTCAACCCGCGGGGAATCCCGAGCTTCGAATGGGCGCCGACGTTGCGGTCGAACACTTCGGCGTAGTTGCCGACCGCTCGAATCGCGCGCGTCGCCCAGTCCTGGGTGAGGCCCAACGGCTTGCCGAAGTCCCCCTCCGTTCCAACCAGCCGCTTGACCGAGGGCTTCTCCGACTTCAGCGCATCGTCGATGGTCTTCGAACTGACGCCGAGCTCCTCGGCGTTGATCATGGCGAAATTGACCCACTTGACGATATTGAACCACTGGACGTCGTCCTGGCGCACGACCGGACCGAGTGGCTCCTTCGAGATGACGTCGGGCAGGATCATGCTGTCGCCCGGCTTCGCCAGCTGCAGGCGCATCGCGAACAGCCCCGACTCGTCGGTCGTCATCACGTTGCATTGTCCAGCCTGGTAGGCCGCGATCATCTCCGGGACGCCCGCTTCGTGGACGGTCTCGTATTTCATATGGTTGGTTTCGAAAAAGTCGGTGAAGTTGGGCTCGGTCGTCGTGCCCGGCTGCACGCAAACTTTGCTGCCGTCGAGCTCGAGCGCGGACTGAACGTTGCGGCTCTTGGGGACGAGAAACGCCTGGCCGTCGTAATAGGTCGTCCCCGCGAAGAGGACGCCATAATCGCCTTCGCGGCCCATCGTCCAGGTCGAATTGCGCGACAGCACGTCGATCTGCTTGTTCTTCAGGGCGTCGAACCGCTCCGAATTCGAGAGCGGCGCGTATTGCACCTTCGACGGATCGTTGAAGATCACCGCCGCCAGCGCGCGGCAGAAATCGACGTCGAAGCCCGACCATTGACCCTTGTCGTCCTTGATCGCGAAGCCCTCGAGTCCCTGGTTGACGCCGCAGATGAGCGAGCCCCGGTCCTGCACGGCCTTGAGGGTGGTCTGGGCTTCAGCGGCGCCGCCGAACCCCACAGCCGCCGCGAGCGCGAGAAGCGGTATCATCTTCAGCATGAACAGTCTCGATTCCGTTTTCGGGCTTCGGCGGCGCCGGAGTTAAAGCGCGACGGCCTGCTTGATGATCACCTTGGTGCCTACCGCAACACGGCCGTAAAGGTCGATCACGTCCTCGTTGACCAGGCGGAAGCAGCCCGACGAGACCGCGGTTCCGATCGTCTGCGGCTGGTTGGTCCCGTGGATGCGATAGACGGTGGCGCCGAGATACATCGCGCGCGCCCCGAGCGGATTGCCCGGTCCGCCGGCCATGAACCGCGGCAGGTAGGGCTGACGTTCAATCATTTCCGGCGGCGGGCGCCAGTCCGGCCATTCCTGCTTGCGCGAAATCTTCTGCAAGCCGGACCATTGGAAGCCATCGCGGCCGACGCCGATGCCGTAGCGCAACGCCCGATTGTCCGGCTGCACCAGATAGAGGAACCGCGACCTCGTATCGATCACGACCGTGCCTGGCGCCTCCGAGGTGCGGAAGAACACTTCCTGCTTTTCAAAAGCGCCGGTGAGCTGCTCTTCTTCCGGCGTCGGCTGATACCCGGGCTGGTCGACCACATTCGATTCGTCCTGGCCCGGCGTCTGCGCTCCAGCTCCCGCGCCCGCGACAATCGCCAGCACCGCGCCGAACGCAACCCGCAACAACATATTTGCTCGAACCTTCATGCGTGCTCCGTCGATTTTTGACTTGAGGTCGAATTCCCGGGTGGACCGATGCTCAGCGCTTGCCGCACCGTTCATAGACCATTGTCCCATAGCGTGACGCATTGTCGGGATCGACCCAAATCGTCGTGAAGGAATTGGGATCGACATTGGTGATGATGCGATCGTCGGCGGTGCCCGCGTCGCCGGGCGGTCCGAGATAGGTTTGGCCGCTCGGCCCGGCCTTCAGGACCAGTTCCGAGAGTTCCTTTGAATCCGCGAGATACATCATCACGCCGCCGCTCGGCCCCTTGGTGATCACGTAAGGCTTGTTGCACTGGGCGAGCGCCTCCTTGATGGTCCGCGCCCGATCCTCGTCCTTGCGATAGGAGGCGAGCCCCCACTTGCCGACGAGCTGGTCGGCGCTGACGGCGGGAGCGACGATCGCGGGCGTGGGCGACGGGGTTTCGCCGCAGCCCGCGAGAAAAGCGGCAAGAACACCGGCCAGCGCCAGCGCGCCGCCGCGACGTGCGATCCCCACGGACGCCCCCCTCATTTTTCCGCCGATCTCAAGGCGTCCCAGCCGATTCATGTCGAACCATGTGACGTTGTGTGTCGAAGCCCTCGCTAGCAAACCGGACGCGCCGGGTCAATCGAGGGGGCGGTCTCGCTACAGAGAGGCCAAACTCAGACAAGATCGGCGAGCATGCCGCGGGCGGCCGATCGGACAAGCCGTTTCTCAGCCTCCCATTGGTCGGCGGTCTCAAGGTCGGTCAAGAACTGCGCCTTGCCGCCGGTGAGCGCGGCGACGGGCAGGCCATCCCGGTAGACGACGCGATTGGCGGTCAGCGCCGAGAGTCTTTGGCCCGGCGTCAGGATGCCGATCAGGTTCAGCGGATCCGCGCCGGACAACGACACCCATTGGCCGGACGAGGGCTGCCGACGAATCTCGCGCACCAATCCGACGGCATCCGGCAGCGCGAACTGCTCGCCGGAGAAACCGGCGACGAAGCGGCCGCCGCGAATCTCCCCTCGGGCCTCGAGCCGGCGGAACACCCTGAGCAGATCGCGCCACGGCGGCAGCCATCCGGGCTCTTGCGCCAGGAGCCGCCAAAAGACAACGCCGTAGCGTCTGAGGAGCACGCGCGCCGCATATTCGACCGCTGCGGCGCGGGACTCATC
>JBAUXQ010000938.1:0-3510 GCA_049584355.1 Roseiarcus sp.
GGAGCTACGGCTGAGCCACTAAGGCACCGCCAGACGAAAGGGGCGGCAAACCGATATGCTCAACCTAACGCCACCGCGCCACACTCCTACTCTACCGACACGAGACATCGTCCGAATGTCTCAAACGCGCAAACAGCGGCCATTCACCTACAGAGTGGCGGACTAGGTCAATTGCCGCAACGCGGTCAACATTTAGGGAGATTTTCGACCATGGTTGTTGGTACTTCCGCTTGGATAAGCGAACCGCCGTCCGGTCACGTAATCTCAATTTCGCGCCTCGGCGGTAGAGGGACCGCTTCCAACCAAAGAGTGCTACGCCCAGCCATCCGACTAGGGCCATCAGCCATGTGGCCGGTTCGGGAACGGCGACTGGTGGATATTCAAGATGATCCTCAGCGAAAGAAGTGGCCGCCCCGCCTTCGTTGAAAGAGGCGTTAACATCGTCAAGAGTTTCGAACACATCGTTGATGGTGTATCCGGTCGCCCCTCCTCCCAGCAACACATTGACCTGACCGAGTAAATCAAGCACGGACAAGCCGTCGAGACCCGAAAGAGCCCCCGAGAAGTTCACGAGCTCAAGGTCGCCAAATGTGACACTTGCAGGATGTGCCAAAAGACCCGCGTCGGAGAAGTCGATGTTGAGCTTAAGTGCTGCGACCTCTCCCGCGAAGGAGCCCGCGGACGAAGAAGTGGGATCCACCAGGTCGGCGTCCAGCGCCGCCGGAGCCCCGCTGGATGGCAGGAAAGTCAGCAGGTCAGCCGTATTGGACCAGATGATGGAAAATCCTGTTGGGCCGGGAATGCCGATTTCAAAGAGGTCGGATGGGGCGTACACGGCGGCGTAGTTGGCTACCAATAGCCCCGCAAAATTAAACGGCGTGGGTGTGTCGCCCCAGACAACCTGCGACGCTGTGACAAATTCATGGTCCGCGACCGGCGTCGCTCGCGTAGGTCCGTAGACAATCGATAACAGCGCAACCGCCGATGAGGTCAAGCCTAAGCGAGACATGTTCGCACCCCGGGCCCGTGATCCTCCCAGTGACCCGCTTCACTGTCAAGGCGATGTCCGGGTTCGAGACATTTGGCACGGTGAGGCGGCCGACCCTGGTTGTTGTTTGAGGTACTGGGCTGGGAGTTTCCCGCAAGGGCTCCATGGGCCTGCGGTGGTTACGTTCAAGGTCTATATCTCCGGCCAGAGATGCCGCGTCACTGACACGATCAAACGCGAGTTGCGCCGCCGTTCCACGGTCGAACCGGTCATCGGACACGTCAGCCGTGCACCACATGGGCCAAAATTATCTCGCTGGGACCCACGCACCGCCGTCGTCATCGCCGCCCGCCGGCTACAACTTGCGCCGCTAAACGCGAGCCGGACCGGACTGTTCTTCCCTACCCTGTCTTTCTCTCTGGTCACGGTGGCGGCCGTTTTCGGGGAGCCTGGCAAACGGACTGGACTCGATCCGCAGGCTAGAATCTCACAATTCAACGGCGAAGACGCGCCATTCTCCGGGTACGCCCTTGAGGGTATGCACTCCGCGATCGGCGAACTGAATTCCGGAGCCCGCCACTAGGTCCTTGACCGTGCTGGATACCAGCACTTCGTCTGGCTTCGCGATCGCGGCGACCCGTGCGGCAATATGAACCGCGATGCCGGCGACGTCCCCGCTAATCAGTTCGCACTCCCCTGTATGGAGTCCGGCACGCACCTCCAGACCCAGTCGGCGCAGGTTCTCACGCAGCGAGCGGGCGCAGCGTATAGCCCGCGCCGGGCCGTCGAAAGTGACGAGCGCTCCATCGCCTACGGTATTTATCTCCCGACCACGGAACGCCGTCAATTCTTTGCGCATTACGGCGTAGTATTCGACGAGCAATTCGCGCCAACGCGCGTCTCCCATACTCACCGCGTGCTCGGTGGAGCGTGCGATGTCGGTGAACATGATGGTGGCGAGCATCCGATCCGGCTCATCGAGATGGCTCCGGGCGCCCGTAATAAATTCTTCTATTTGGTCGGCGATGATGTCCTGCGTCTCTTGATCGAGCACCATGTGATCACTGCCTTGAAGCTCGACGTACTTCGCCCCTGGGATGTTTTCGGAAAGATACCGGCCCGCTGCAGCCGGAACAAGCTTGTCGCCCGAGCGATGGAGTATCAGCGTCGGCACCCGGATCGCGGCCAGCAGATGACGGACGTCTATGTCGTAATTCGCACTCATCAATGCGCGAATCGAACCTGGACTCGCTGCCGCTCGTTCAATTCTCGCAAACCAATTTAGGAAGGCCTTGTCATCACGCCGGCTCGGCGCGTTCAGACGCAACAAGATCCCTTCTCCCCAGTGCGTAACCAGCCGGGCAATCAATTTCTCGAACACCTCTTGGGTAACCATCCAAGGTTCGTTCTTGATCGACGCAAAAGAACCAAACAGCACCAGGGCGGACGTTCGCGTCGGATGGGTGGCTGCAAACATCAGGCACATCGCGCCACCTTCCGACCAGCCGTAGATCGTCGCGCGTTCGGAACCGGCTGCATCCATCACCGCGCGCACATCACCGACCCGTTCTTCCAGCGTCTGTTCGGCGACCCGGTCTGAGAGTCCTTGCCCACGCTTGTCGAAGACGATGACTCGAGCGAAGGCTGTGAGTCTCTTGAGCAGATGATGATGGCTCGGCAGTTCCCACAAAAGTTCGACGTGCGAGATAGTTCCTGGGATCAGCACGATGTCTCGGGGGCCGTCGCCAAAGATACGGTAGGCGATATGAACATCGCCGCTGCGAGCATATTTGATCGGGCTTTCCATTGCTTTTCCCGAAGGAATCACCTTGCAAGGTCAGTCAATGAGAGGAGATGCGCGATTCGCAACGAAATGCGACTAGCCACTCGCGCTCTTCGCCTCCGCCAAAGTCAATCTCATCGGCCAGAGCCCGGAACAGTGAAGGGCGCGCCTACAGACGCGCCTGCCTGATCCGACCAGAGGGTCACTTTCCTCGTAAAGCGGGGCGTGTTCTGGCTCGCGGGCGGCGCGCCGGGACCGCCCCGGAAATTCGCGTGATGACCGGCTTGATCGAATGTCTGAACCGGTTTTGGGTTTCTGACAAGAGATCAAACTGCGGCCGTTGGCGTCGGGCGTCAGACACACCGCCTTGAGGACAGTGAAAACGCGGGACATCGGCAACAGCGATAAGAGGACCGAACTCCGCCGCCTCGCCGCGCGGACTTCCGCAACCGCCGCCTCCGTCACTCTCTCCGTAAATCTCATTGATCTCTTGGTGGATCATGCGGAGCACGATGCCCGAGGACTTTGGATAGGCGTGGAACTTGACTGGACGTACCGCGTCATCCGGCATCAGCCATTCCCAGTGAGGGTCGTTCCTGAGGCCACTAAGGCACCGCCAGACGAAAGGGGCGGAAACAGACATGCTCAACCTAACGTCACCGCGCCACACCTCGACTCTACCGAGAGAAGCCGTCCGGTGTGGGCAATTACCGGACATCCGCCGACGGCTTGGCGAAAC
>JBAUXQ010000939.1:0-8005 GCA_049584355.1 Roseiarcus sp.
CCCGAGGTCCGGCGGGCGCGCGGGCGGCGGCGCCGAAGCAGCAGCCTCCCGCCTCGTCACCGCTCCGGCGGCGTGCGGCGGTTTGCGCGAGCCATCTGAAGGTGGGCTCGAGCGGCGGTTGCGATTACGGGTCATCGGCTGCAGCGCCTTGGGGCTTACGTTGACGTTGTCCACTGTTAAGCGCCCGCCGCGATCGAGGATAGAGTCGCCCCGGCCGGACCACCCTATCATGGGCATATTTCCAGTTGACACGCCGCGGCTTCCGGCAACATAAGCCTGCCCGCAACCCGCCTCGGCCTGCCCGAGGCGTTTTCGTCCGCAAGGCCTGAGGCCTTGGGCGAGGGGGAGTGTCCCGAGCGGCAAAGGGGGCGGACTGTAAATCCGCTGGCTAAGCCTTCGTAGGTTCGAGTCCTACCTCCCCCACCATCCATTCGCCGCAAATTCCGACCGATTTGGCTCGTCCGAAAAGAGGCCGTCGTTTCCGAGGATTGTCAGGCATGCCGGAAAATGCGGAGCCTAAGAGACCGAAATCCGACCTTCCGCACCCGACCTTTGTCGGCCTCGTCTCTCGGGCCCGACGCGGACGTTGTCGATCAGGACGTTGCCGCTCGCCGTTGTCCGCTCGACAAGGCCTTCGGCGTTGAATGCGGCCTCGGTCTCTCGGGTTGTGAATGGGCCGCGTTCCGCGGGCGGCCGGTCGCGCAGAGGGCCGAGGGGCTAATCAAACTTCAAGAGGCAGCCGATGGCTTTGAGACAATTGCATCTTGGCGCGTTCATGCGGCCCGTCGGCATTCATACGGCGTGGTGGCGCTACCCCGGCGCTTATCCCGACGCCAACTTCAACTTCCAGCACCTGAAGCGATTCGCCCAGACCTTGGAGCGGGGAAAGTTCGACGCTTTCTTCATGGCGGACCATCTCGCCGTCCTTAATATGCCGATTCAGGCGTTGAAGCGCAGCGCGACAGTCACCTCGTTCGAGCCCTTCACGCTTTTGTCCGCTCTGGCCGTAACGACCGAGCGCATCGGCCTCGTCGCCACCGCTTCGACGACCTTCGATTCGCCCTATCACATCGCGCGCCGCTTCGCTTCGCTCGATCACCTCAGCGGCGGGCGCGCCGGCTGGAATATCGTCACCACCTCCAACCCCGACGCCGCGCTCAATTTCGGCATGGATGATCACATGGAGCACGACGAGCGCTATCGCCGCGCGCGCGAGTTCTATGACGTCGTGACCGGTCTATGGGACAGTTTCGCCGAGGACGCCTTCGTCCGCGATGTCGACGCAGGGCTTTATTTCAATCCCGACCGCATGCACGTCCTCGATCACAAGGGCGAATTCCTCACGGTGCGCGGACCCCTGAATATCGCCCGCCCGATTCAGGGTTGGCCGGTCATCGTCCAGGCCGGCGCCTCCGAGGCTGGCCGCCAACTCGCCGCCGAGACTGCAGAAGTCATCTTCGCCAGCGGCAGCTCTCTTGTCGAGGCGCAACGCTTTTACGCCGACGTGAAGAGCCGGGCGAAGAAGGCCGGCCGATCGTCCGATCACCTGAAAATCCTGCCAGGCGCGCTCGTCGTCGTCGGCGAAACCATCGAGGAAGCGAAACGCAAGCGAGCGCTGCTCGACAGTCTCGTCCATCCGGATAGTGGCCTCGCCTCTCTGTCGATTGCGCTCGGCTGCGACGCATCCGGCTTTGATCTCGACGGGCCGCTGCCGGAAATCCCGGAAACCAACGCCAGCAAGAGCGGGCGGGAGCGCTTCGTTTCACTGGCGAGGCGCGACAACCTTACGGTCCGCCAACTCGCGCAGATTGCCGGCAGTTTCGGCGGACTCTCGTTTGTCGGAACGGCGTCGACGATCGCCGATCAGATGGAGGAATGGCTGCTCGCCGACAGCTGCGACGGGTTTAACGTGATGTTTCCTTATGTGCCGGGCGGCCTCGACGACTTCGTCGACACGGTCATCCCTGAGCTGCAGCGGCGAGGCTTGTTCCGGCGCGAATATGAGGGCAAGACACTGCGAGAAAATCTTGGTCTGCCGCGGCCGAAGAACCGGTTCTTCAGCTGAGCAGGGCCAACGTCTCCGCTCCCGGCCCCAGTCTGTCTTTGGGCGGCTCGATGGGCGCACGGATCAGGTAACTGAAGTCGAAAGGTCTCAATGATTGCTCGCAACGGACCAAGAAGGCTTGGCTTCTTCACCAGACTTCTCGACGAGGCGGGTCCGGCGGAGCGCTATCGACTCGCGACCGAGCAGATCATTCATGCCGAGGAGGTCGGTTTCGACTCCGCGTGGGTCGCCCAGCATCATTTCGATGAGGACGAGGGCGGTCTTCCGGCGCCCTTGGTATTTCTCGCCCAGGTCGCCGCCCGGACGTCGAGGATCCGGCTTGGCACCGGCATCGTGACGCTCCCGCTCGAGGATCCGGTCCGGGTCGCAGAGGATGCGTCTGTGCTCGACTTGCTCTCCGGTGGGCGACTTGAACTGGGAATAGGCTCGGGCGGCACGCCGTCATCGTTCGCCGCTTTCGGCATCGACAGTGCAGACCGAGCGGATATGTTTGATCAACACCTCGCGACCTTACGCCAAGCGCTGGCGGGGGCGCCCCTTGGCGGCGGCAACACGCTCTACCCGCCGGCGCAGCAACTCATCGACCGGATGTGGCAGGCGACCTTTTCGGTCGGCGGAGGCATACGCTCCGGCAAGGCGGGTGATGGCCTCATGCTCTCGCGCACCCAGCCGCGAACCAAGGAGGCTCCGCACGCTTCGCTTGCCGATCTGCAGCATCCCATCATCGACGCCTATCTTGCGGCGCTGCCGCCCGGTCGCCAGCCGCGTATCCTCGGCTCGCGAACGCTTTTCGTTGCCGACGATCGGGACGAAGCCTTGGGTTTCGCGGACATCGGCCTCCGCCGTATCGTCGATCACTTCGTCGCGGCGGGGCACATCGTCTCGGGGCGATCGCTCCCGGAACTCATCGCCACATTCGACGTCCATATCGGGACGCCCGACGATGTGATCGCCTCGCTTCGATCCGACAGCACGCTCGAACGGGTAACCGATCTGGTCTTCCAGGTTCATTCGGTTGACCCGCCCCATTCCTACATCCTGCGCTCGCTCGAACTGATCGCAAATGAGGTCGCGCCCGCGCTCGGGTGGCGGCGCCAGAATGCGGAGCGAACGAGCCGCATCTCGCTTGCTCGCTGACAGCAGACCGATCGATGACGAGAGGGGACTCATCATGAGCGAGACCGAACCGGACGTCATCGACCTCCTCGCCGGCATACCAAAAGGCTCACGCCTCGATGGCGTTCGCGCCGGGCGAAAACAGGCGCGGGACAATGCCCAGAAAAGCTATGAAGCGCTCCTGGCGCCGAAGTTTCCGGGCGGCGTGACGGCCGAAGACCGGTACGCCGTCGCCGCGTTTGTGGCCGGCCTGCACCGCGACGCTCGAATCGTCGCCTTCTATATGGACGGGCTTGGCGCGCAAAACCCGGGCCGAGACGTCGTCGAGGCGATAATGGCGGAGATCGCGCTCGCCGCCGCCGACGGCCCTTATGGCCGCTATCCGCCTGGTCCGCTCACCGTCGAAGACAAATTCGGGCCAGTCCACAAGATATCCGAGGCGAATCGACGCGCTCTCGGCGGCCGCCTCTCGGCGGCGCTCGAACATGCCCATCTCTTGACCTTCCATCCTCGGGACGCGACTCCTGCAGCGCTGCAATCGTTGCTCGACGCCGGGTGGTCAACGACAGATATCGTCACGTTGTCGCAACTGGTCGCTTTTCTATCGTTCCAGATCCGCGTTGTCGCCGGGTTGCGCGTTCTGGCCGCATCCGCCGGTCAAGCCTGAGGGGGAGGGATTGAAATGAGCGAAACAACGATCGCCGTCTCACACAAGGATCGACCTGTCGCCTTCACTCAGGACGGGATTGGCTGGACGCCCTGGCTTATGCCGCTGTCGGAGGATCAACTGACCGAGCGCCACTGGGCCGGATTGGTTGACGCGTCTCGGGCGAAATCGCCTTATTTCATGTTGCTCGCGCGCGATCCCAAGATCCTCGAGGCGCGGACCAAGACCGACAACGATATTTTCTACAATCCCGCGGCCGGCCTACCGCGCGCCGAGCGCGAACTCTCGGCCGCGGCGGTTTCGCGCGCAAACGGCTGCATATTCTGCGCTTCGGTTCATGCGCGGTTCGCATCGACTTATTCCAAGCGCCGCGAAGACGTCCAGCGCCTGCTGGACGAGGGCGTCTCGGTTGGCGTCGGTCAACGCTGGAACGCGGTCATCGCCGCTGCCGTCGCTCTGACCGAAACGCCCCTCGCGTTCGATCAGCGCCACGTCGAAAGCCTGCGCCAATCCGGATTGGACGATCTCGCCATTGCGGACGTCATTTACAGCGCCGCCTTCTTCAACTGGGCCAATCGACTGATGCTGTCGCTCGGCGAGCCGACGCCGCCGGCAAAGGGCTGAACGGCGCCAGCCCGCAGGCTCGCGGGCCGCAAAGACTCAAGCTGCGACCACGCCGCCCAGATAGGCCTCGCGTATGCGGGGATCTGCGCGCAGATCCTCGGCGGTTCCCTGCAGGACGATCCGGCCGGTTTGAAGGACATAGCCGGAGTGGGCCACTTGCAACGCAAGACTGGCGTTCTGCTCGACCATGAACACCGTGACGCCCTGGCGGTTGATCTCGGCGATCAATTCCAGCACCCGATCGACGTAGAGGGGCGATAGTCCCATGGTCGGCTCGTCCATGCAGATGAGGCGCGGGCGCCCCATCAGCGCCCTGGCCATCGCGACCATCTGCTGCTCACCGCCGGAGAGCACGCCCGCCCGCTGATTGACCCGTTCGGCGACCCGCGGGAACAGCGCCAGCATCCGCTCGAGGTCCTCGACGACCGCCTTGCGATCCGCCCGGGCGTAAGCGCCCATCAGCAGATTTTCGCGCACGCTCATCAGCGGGAAGATGCGGCGCGCCTCCGGCACTGAACCGATTCCGGCGCGGATCACGCGATGGGTCGGCAACCCATCGATCCGTGCGCCGTCGAAGGTGACCGTTCCCGAGCGGGGCGTGAGCAAGCCAAGGATGATCTTCATCGTCGTCGATTTACCGCTGGCGTTGCCGCCGAGCAGCGAGACGATCTGGCCCTGGCCCACCTCGAGCGAAAGGTCGAAGTGAACTTGAACGGCGCCGTAGAACGTGTTGACGCGATCGAGGCTGAGTAGCGGGCTCATGTCGCCACCGCCTCCGCTGAAGGCGTCGTCGCGCCGACGTTGCTGTGGCCCAGATACGCTTCGATGACAGCGGGGTCGTTGCGCACGGTCTCAGGCGGCCCTTCAGCGATTTTAGCGCCGTCGTCGAGCACGTAGACGCGGTCGGAGAGCTGCATCACGACTTCGAGCTTGTGTTCGATCAACAGGATCGTGACGCCCCGCGCTTTGAGCGTCGCGATCAGCGCCTGCATCTCGGCGGTCTCGGTCGGATTCATGCCGGCGGTCGGCTCGTCGAGCAGCAGCATTTGCGGTTTGAGCGCGAGCGCTCGAGCGATTTCAAGCCGGCGGCGATTGGCGTAGGAGAGGCTGTAAGCGGCGTGATCAAGCCGCGGCGTGAGCCGGTCGCCGAAGAGGCCGAGGATCTCGCGCGCTTCGGTCTTGAGCGCCTCCTCCTCCGTCTTCACGGCTTGCGGACGAACGAGCGCCAGCGCGAGCTCGGCGAGCGGGCCGACGAGCGGCCAGCCCGGCCGCACTGCGCGAAGCCGCGTATGAGCGCCGAGAAGCACATTATCCTCGACGCTGAGATTGGCGAACACCCGGCCATGCTGGAAGGTCCGCGCGAGCCCGCGCGCGGCGATCGCCTCCCGAGACAGGCGTTGAATCGGCTCGGCCGCGAACAGGATTTCACCCTCGTCCGGCCGGTCGAGGCCGCTGATCATGTTGAACGTTGTCGTCTTGCCGGCGCCATTGGGGCCAATGAGGCTGACGAGCTCGCCCTTGTCGACAACGAGATCGAGCGCTTTGACCGCGCTCACCCCGCCGAACCGGCGCGACAGTCCACGAGTTTCCAGTAGCCGGGTCACACTTAGACCGCGCCCAGAAGGCCCTGCGGCCGAAATCGGATCAGCAGCAACAGGACGACTCCGTAAATCAGAATGCGATACTCCGCGGCGACGCGGAAAATCTCCGGCAGGCCGACCAGCACGACCGCGCCGACGATCGCGCCAAGAACGTTGCCCATGCCGCCGAGGATGACCATCGTGAGGGCGAGCAGCGAGAGCTGCGAATTGAAAGTCTGGTCGTTGAGGTAGGAATAGAGATGGGCGGTGATCGCGCCGCTGACGCCGGCCCCGAAGCCGCAGAACGCGAAGGCGAGCGCCTTGTAGCGATCGAGCCCGATGCCGTAGGAGCGCGCGGCGATCTCGTCCTCGCGCAAGGCGCGCAAGGTTCGGCCGAAGTGCGAGTTCAGGAGCCGCGACTGCAGCAGCGCCATCGCGACAACGACCGCAAGGCAGAGCCAATAGACCGCCCGGACAGAATAGATTTCGTGGCCGAACAGCGACAGCGGCGGAATGCCGGTTATGCCCATCGCCCCGCGCGTCAGGCTCTCCCAATTGAGGATGACGAGGCTCACGATCTCGCCGATCGCGAGCGTCGCGATGGCGATATAATGCCCGCGCAGGCGGAAGGCGGGAAAGACCAACAGGGTGCCGAGCGCGCTCGTTATCAATCCGGCGGCGGGGATCGAAACGATCGGCGGCGCGCCGAGATCGACAGCCAGAAGCGCGGACGCGTAGCCGCCGATCGCCAAAAGTCCGGCTTGGCCGAAAGAAATCTGCCCGGCCGTGCCGGATATGAGAGTGAGGCTCAGAGCAAGAAGGGCCGCGAGCCAGGCGTTGGTCAGCGTCTGCAAAAGATAGGGCGCCCCGGTCGCCAGCGGCAGCGCAAAGGCGATGAGCGCGAGCGCCCAGATCGCCCATCGCGGGACACGCAACGGGCGGCTCGGCGCGATGAAGGAACCGACCAACGGCTCGGTGTGGACCGTCGAACGCCCGCCGAACAGGCCATTCGGCAACCAGAGAAGAAAGATGATCAGGAGAACGAAGGCGAAGAGGTTTCGATACGTCGTTCCGAACAGCGCGATGCCGTAGCTCTCGACGAGGCCGAGCAGCAGGCTGCCGAAAATGGCGCCCGGTACATTGCCGACCCCGCCGATGACTTGCGCGACGACGCCTTTCAGCGTCGCCTGGAAACTCATGGCCGGATCGATGTGATTGTAATACATGCCGACCAGGAGGCCGCCGACGCCGCCGAGCGCCGAAGCGATGGCGAAGACGGCGCTGTTGACCGCATTGACGTTGACGCCCATCTGCTGCGCCGCCTCGCGATCCTGCGCGGTCGCGCGGACCGCAAAGCCGAGTTTGGTGAAGCGCAGAAAGACATAAAGCAGAGCCGCGCTGACAATGCCGACCCCGGCGATGAGGATGTCCATCGCGCCGATCGAGCCGCCGCCGATCGTGAGGCGCCAATCGGGCAAGTCGCTCGGAACCGCGCGCGGATCGGGCGAAAAGACAAGCTGCACGACCTGATCGAGCACGAAGCTGAGACCGATGGTCGCCAGGAGCGGAGCGATCCGCGCCTTCCCCTGCAGGGGCCGGAGTCCGACCCGCTCGATGAGCATCCCGACCAGCGCACAGGCGACGAAAACAATCAGCATCGTCACAGGCAACGGCGTATGAAGGAAGGTGATCGCAGCCCAGCCAATATAGGCGCCGATCGTATAGACGGAGCCGTGGGCGAAATTAATCAGGTTGGCGACGCCAAAAATCAGCGCAAGTCCGACGGCGAGCAACGCATAAATGTTGCCGATGACGAGGCCATTGACCGTATAGTCGATGAAGGAGCTCAAAGACCGGGTATCCGCGACTCTCTCTCAAACAAAGGAACGCATCATGGCCGGCAGAGCCGTCCATGACGCGTATTTCGGCGCAGTATGGAGGATGCGGTCAGGT
>JBAUXQ010000940.1:0-3275 GCA_049584355.1 Roseiarcus sp.
GCCGGCATCCCAACAAGCGGGCGCGCCAGAGGCTGGCGCGCCCGCCGTCGCTTCTGACGGAACTCCTCATTGGCTAGAATTCGCTTTTTTCCGCCGAGTTCGGCGCCTTCGGTGGCCGAAGTCGCAAGCTGGTGCGGCGCGACGCTCGCGGCGAGCGCCGACGCCGGCCGCGTGATCCGCGATGTCGCGGCCCTCGACCAGGCGGGCCATGGCGATCTGACCTTCCTCGACAACCCGAGGTACCTCGACGCGCTCAAGCGCACCCGCGCCGCCGCGGCGCTGGTTTCGGCGCGCTACGCCGGCGCTGCGCCTTCCACCTGCGCTGCGCTCATCGTCCGCGAGCCCTATCGCGCGATGGCCCAGGTAATGACAAAACTCTACCCGGGCGCGGTCAAGCCGGGATCGGTGTTTGCCGAGACCGGCATTTCGCCTGCAGCATCGGTCCATCCGTCGGCGCGGCTCGAACCGGGTGTGATCGTCGACCCTGGCGCGGTGATCGGCCCCGGGGCGGAGATCGGCGCCGGCACGGTCATCGGCCCCAATGCGGTCATCGGTCCCGAGGTGCGGATCGGGCGCGACGGCTCGGTCGGCGCCTCAACCACGATCGGAGCGGCGCTGATCGGCGACCGGGTGATCATTCATCCCGGCGCCCACATCGGGCAGGACGGGTTCGGGTTCGCGCTCGGGAGCCGCGGCCATCTCAAGGTGCCCCAGATCGGGCGCGTCATCATTCAGGACGATGTCGAGATCGGGGCCGGGGTGACGATCGATCGGGGAGCCAACCGCGACACCGTGATCGGGGAGGGGGCGAAGATCGACAACCTGGTGCAGATCGGCCACAACGTGGTCATCGGCCGTCACGCAGTGCTGGCTGGACAGGCCGGCGTCTCGGGATCGAGCGTGATCGGCGATTTCGCCGCCCTCGGCGGAAAAGCCGGCATCGCCGGACACCTGACGATCGGCGCGGGCGCCCAGGTCGCCGCGGCGGCGGGCGTTATGACCGACATTCCCGCCGGCGAGCGGTGGGCAGGCGCGCCGGCGAAGCCGGTGCGGGAGTTCTTTCGCGAGGTCGCCGCGATCAAGCGACTGGCCGACGACGCGCGCGGCGAAGGCAACGCGGAATGACGCCCGCTGAGCGGCCCGAGGACGGAGGGGGAAACGGAATGAACGAACCGATCGGCCGGGCGTTCGACAGCTTCGACATCCAGAAGCTCCTTGCGCTCCTGCCGCACCGTTATCCGTTTCTGCTGGTCGACCGCATCATCGAAGCCCGCGGCGACGAATATGGCGTTGGGGTGAAGAACGTCACCGCTAATGAGCCTCATTTCCAGGGCCATTTCCCGGGTCGGCCGGTCATGCCGGGCGTGCTCTTGATCGAGGCGATGGCGCAGACGGCGGGCGCGCTGTGCGTCGCTTCACAGCAAGCGAGCGGGACGCCGAGCGTGGTCTATATGATGACGATCGACAAGGCCAAGTTCCGCAAGCCCGTCGTTCCCGGCGATCAGGTGCGGTTTCACATGACCCGCGTCGCCAAGCGCCGCAACATGTGGTGGTTTCGCGGCGAAGCGAAGGTCGACGGCGAGCTGGTGTGCGAAGCCGAAGTGTCGGCGATGCTGGTGCGTGAATGAAGGGAGCGATCCATCCGACCGCCGTCGTCGAGGACGGCGCGCGTCTTGGGGCGGACGTGGAGATCGGGCCGTTTTGCCACGTTGGACCGCAAACCACGCTCGGCGACGGCGTGCGGCTCGTTTCCCACGTCGCAGTCGCGGGCGATACGACGGTCGGCGCGCGCACAGTCATTTTTCCGTTCGCCTCGATCGGCCATCCGCCGCAGGACCTCAAATACCGCGGCGAGCCGGTCCGCCTTTCGATCGGCGACGACTGCCTCATTCGCGAAGGGGTGACGATGAATCCGGGCACCGCCGGCGGAGGCTCGGAGACAGTCGTCGGCCCGCGCTCCGTGTTTCTGGCCAACTCGCATGTCGGACATGACTGCCGTATCGGCGAGGGGGTCGTCATGTCCAACAACGTGATGCTCGGGGGGCATTGCCAGATCGGCGATTTCGCCAATCTGGGCGGCGGCGTCGCCGTCCACCAGTTCGTTCGCATTGGCGCTTACGCCTTCGTCGGCGGTCTTGCCGGGGTCGAGCATGACCTCATCCCGTTCGGAATTGCGCTCGGCAATCGCGCCGCGCTCGCCGGCCTCAACGTCGTTGGCCTCAAGCGCCGGGGCTTCTCGCACGAAACGATCCACGAACTCCGGCGCGCCTATAAGATGCTGTTCAACGGCGGCGGCACTTTGAAGGAGCGCATCGACGACCTCGGCGAGGCGTTCGCCGACCAGGAGGCGGTCCAGCAGATCGTCGCCTTTCTGCGCCAGGGCGGGGACCGCGCCATTTGCGTCCCGCGCGCCGGAAAGGACGAGCAGGGGTGAGCGGGCCGGGCGCCGCCGCCGCAGCTCCGCCTCTGGCGATCCTCTGCGGCGCGGGCGCGTTTCCGCTCGAGGTCGCCGTAGAGGCGCGACGCGCTGGCCGGGAGCCGTTTCTCGTCGGCGTTGTGGGCGCGACCGATTTGGCGATCGAAGCCTACCCGCACGTTTGGGTGCGCATGGGCGAAGTCGGCAAGCTGTTCGCGGCCTTGCACGCGCGCGCCATCGCCGAGATGGCGATCGTGGGCGCGATGACGCGACCCGAATTCGCCGACCTCAGGCTCGACTGGGGGGCGGTGAAGCGGGCGGCGGGGCTGGCGCAGTTGTTCCGTCGCGGCGACAATGGGCTCCTCGTCGGCCTGGCCGCGATCATCGAGCGCGAAGGAATCCGCGTCGTCGGCGCGCACGATGTCGCGCCGCGGCTGGTCGCGCCTCTCGGTCCGTTCGGCGCGCGCGCGGCGTCGCCGGACGATGAAACCGACATCGCGCTCGGCGCTCGCCTCATCGATGCGCTGTCGAGTTTCGACGCCGGGCAGGGCGCCGTCGTCGCCGCCGGGCGGGTGCTGGCGATCGAGGCGGCCGAAGGCACCGACGCGATGCTCGCCCGGGTCGCCGAGATGCGCGCCAACGGACGGCTGCGCTTCGCCGGACAGGCTGGAGTGCTGGTGAAAGCGCCCAAGCGCGGGCAGGATCTGAGGCTCGACATGCCGGCGATCGGCCCGAGGACGATCGAAGGCGCGGCCAAGGCGCAATTGCGCGGCGCGGCGGTCGCGGCGGGCCGCGTGCTCATCGTCGATCGCGACCGGTTGGCGCGCGAAGCCGACGCCGCCGGCCTGTTCGTCGCCGG
>JBAUXQ010000941.1:0-3237 GCA_049584355.1 Roseiarcus sp.
CGCCAATCCTCGACTCCGCGGCCGCTCGGCGCAGGGCGTCCCCGAGCGCGGCGCGGCCCGGGGCGTCGCTTTCGGCAGTCGTGTCGAAGACGGCCACGCCGCCGCGGCCGATCGCCTTCGCGCGGTAGAGCGCGGCGTCGGCCAGGCGTACAAGCTCGTCCGGCTCGTGGGCGCACGAGGGAAAGAGCGCAAAGCCGCAGGCGCCGGTCAATGCGATGTCGAGCCCGTCGACGGCGAACGGCGTTGCGAAGATCGCCTGGATCTCGTCTCCGAGCGCAATCGCCTCGTCGCGCGCGCCGATCCCGTCGCAAAGGATGGCGAATTCGTCGCCGCCCATCCTCGCGGCCGAGCCGCGCCCCTCCATCGCCCTCGCAAGCCGGACGGCGACCTGCCTGAGGATGTCGTCTCCGGCCGGATGTCCGTGAATGTCGTTGATCGGCTTGAAGCCGTCGAGGTCGATGAGGCCGACGGCGAACGGCCGGGCGGTTTCGGTTCCGGTCCTGATTCGCTCGGCGAGCTGGCCCTGAAAGCAGCGTCGGTTGGGGAGAGCGGTCAGATCGTCGGTCAGCGCAATGGTCATCGCCGCCTGCCTTGCGTCCTCGGCGGCGCGCTGCTTTTCGGCGATGGCGAAGCGCGAGCGGACGATCTCGGCGAACATGCGAAAGTTCTCGCCGAGCATGCGGATAACGAAACACGCGGCGACGGTCAGCAAAGCCGCCAGCCAGAGCGTCAAGTCGGCGCCCCGGGTCGAGAATGCGATGATAAGCGGGGCAGTCGCGGCGGCGACGGCGACGCCCGCTGCGCTCCCCAGCGCATTGAGGCAGAACGCGCAAGCCGTGACGGCGACCCAGACGGCGACCAGCGCCAACGCAAATTCGACGACGTTGTCGCCACGCGAAGTGGAGACCGCCGCCATCACAGAGAGCGCAAACGCCAACATTGGCCCGAGAACGCTGGCCCCGCCGACCTCGCGCCGAGCCACGTCCAGCGTTACGCGCTCGACGCCGGCGCGCGCCTTAAGCCAGGAGACGAGCCGAAACGTCGAGACGGCGAGCAGCGCCGCAGGGAGTACGATCCCGTCGAGGAGCGAGCTGGTTCGCGCGGTCGCGCCGCACAGCGCCACGGTCGTCAGGATGACGACGCCATGGACATAAGGGCCCAGCCGCGCCAGCGACCGGTATTGCTCGCGCAACAGCGCCGACTTGAACTCGGCGTCGGGCGCTTCGGGAGGCAGGGTTGCGCCGCAAGAGGCGAAACCGTCAGCCGAGACGTCGCTATCAGCCATTCGCATCAACCCCGCCGCCGGCGACGACGCTCCTAGCGGAACGCGTCGGGCGCAGGGGTAAGCTAGCGCCGCAAGCCCGTCCGAGGAGTTAATCCGATGGTCGAAAGACGAGGCTTCCGTAACGGTAGTAAAGCATGCCTTTACGGCAAGGATAAAGTTTGATCACCGAAAAGGGGGGGCGAGACAGCGTTACGCCGCCGCCTTGACCGCGACGATGAACAGGCGCGGGTAGGCGAACAGGGTCCGGCCGTCCGGCTGCACCGGATAGGCCTCTCTCAGGCCGTTGCGGTAGCGAGCGAGAAACTCGCAGCGCTCGTCGTCGTCGAGGCGCTCCAGGAACGGCTGCAGGGTCGAGCCGGCGAACCAGTCGGCGATGCTGTGCGCTCCCTCGAGCGGGTGAACATAGGTCGTCGTCCATACGTCCACCCGCGAGGCTTGCGGGCGCAGCCAATCATAATAATCCTCGTAGCCGGCGATAAGCGGCTGCGTTTTGGCGATCGGAACCAGGCGGGACGACCACGGCCCTTCGGCGGCGACCATGCGCATCAGCGCGTGCGAGGATTCGCGCGCGGTGTTCGGCATCTGCGCCGCCAGCGCCCCGCCGGGCTTGAGATAGGACATCAGGCGCGGAAAGAGCCGGTCGTGATCCGGCAGGAATTGTAGCGCGGCGTTGGCGAAGATGAGGTCCGGCCGGTCGTCGTCGCCAGGCTTCCAGCCGGCAATGTCCTGCTTGACGAATTTGGCCTTCGGCGCGCGAACGCGCGCATGCGCCAGCATCGCGTCGGAGGTGTCGAGGCCGATGGTTCGCGCGTCCGGGAAGCGGCGAAGCAGCAACTCGGCGCTGTTGCCCGGGCCGCAGCCCAGATCGTAGATGAGCCCCGCCGACGCGAGCGGAACTTCGGCCAGAAGAGCGCGCGCCGCGCGCATTCGCTCGGCCTCGAACTTCGAATAGAGAGTCGGGTTCCAATCGGTCATCGGCATGATCCCGGCCTGGCTCGTTGACGAGCCAGGTCTCGCATTGTCGCAATATGGAAAGAGAAGCTCGAGGATCAACCGTCGAGCGGGGCCTCAGCGTAAGCCGTCGGCGCGGGCAGGGCCGCAAGAGCTCGGTAAAGCCCCATGCCGATGATCATGCAAAGAACGAACATCGCCGCGCGTTGGTCGAGAAAGCCAAGGTTGGCGATCGCCGGTCCCGGACAGAGGCCGACCAGCCCCCAGCCAACGCCGAAGATGGCCGAGCCGCCAATCAGGCGCGCATCGATCGCTTTCGCGGTCGGCAGGTGGAGCGGTTCGCCGGTGAGGCTCGCGCCGCGCCGAGCGGCGATGCGGAAGGCGACGAAGGCGACCGGGACCGCGCCGCCCATGACGAAGGCGAGCGAGGGGTCCCATGCGCCGGCGAGATCGAGGAACGCGAGCACCTTGCTGGGATGGATCATGCCCGAGATGCAGAGGCCGATCCCGAACAGGAGTCCGGCGAGGAACGGAGAAACGCGCTTCATCGATCAGACCTCAGGCAATGAGATGGCGGACGACGAAGACGGTGAGAAAACCTGCGGCCATGAAGGTCGCGGTCGCCGCAATCGAGCGCGGCGACAACCGCGCGACGCCGCAGACGCCGTGACCGCTGGTGCAGCCGGCGCCGAGGCGCGTTCCGAAGCCAACCATGAGGCCGCCGGCGATCAGCGTCGCCGTGTCCGCCTCGATCACGGGCGGCGCCATGTGGACGAGCGCCCGCGCCAACAGGGGCGCAGCGATCAGGCCGGCGAGCAGGGCGACACGCCACTCCCAGTCGCCCGCGCGCGGCGGCGCAAGACCGCCGAGGATGCCCGAGGCGCCGAGGATGCGGCCCTCGACCAGGATCAGCCATGCGGCCGCAAGACCAACGAGAAGGCCGCCGGCCAAGGCCGAGCCGGGGGTGAAATGGGTCCAGTCGATCGTCATGGCCGGTTCCA
>JBAUXQ010000942.1:0-7872 GCA_049584355.1 Roseiarcus sp.
GGGGCGCGGTGGCGAGGCCGGCGAGCGCGGCGACGGCGGCGCCCAAGACGAGGCCGAGCGTCGGGTCGGCGAAGCCCTTGCTCGCCAGAATCGCCGCGGCGTAGGCGCCGAGGCCGAAGAACGCCGCATGCCCGAGCGAGACGATTCCGGCCAGTCCGAGAATGAGATCGAGCGACAGGGCGAACAGGCCAGCGATCAGCACCTCGTTGATGATCGCCGCGCGCGATGGCGCGGCGAAAATCACGACCAGGATCGCAAGCCAGAAGACAATCTCGGGCCAGCGCCAGCGGGCGCGGCGATTGAGGTGCGCGGCGAGGCGGCGGGTCGTCGCCGACGGATTGGCCGCGCTCATCGCCCATCCCCGCGGGCGAACAAACCTTGCGGCCGCACGATCAGCGTCACCACCATCACCGCGTAGATGATGAAGGCGCCGATCGAGGGGACATAATATTTGCCCGCGACATCGAGCACGCCGAGCAGCAGCGAGCCGAAAAGGGCGCCCATGATCCCGTTCGAGCCGCCGACGGTGACGACGATGAGGAAGGTCACCAGGAATTTCACCGGAAATGAAGGATCGATGCCGCCGACGACATCGGCGGCCAGCGCTCCGCCAAGACCCGCAAGCCCGCTGCCGACGGCGAACGCAACGGCGAAGATGCGGTCGACATTGATGCCCAGGCCCTGAGCAACGCGCGCATCGTCGACCGCCGCCCTCAATTGCGCGCCGAACCGGGTTTTGACGAGAAACGTTTGCAGGGCGGCGGCGATGATCCCGCAGACCAGGATGATGAACAGCCGATAGACGCCGATGCCGACGCCGTGGACCTCGATGCGCCCGCTGAGCCATGCCGGGAGATGAACCTGCTGCGGCTCGTCGCCGATGAGGTAAGCGGCGATCGGCATCGCCATCAGGACGAGGCCAATGGTGAACAGCACCTGATCGAGCGGACTTGCGCCATAGAGCCGCCGATAGAGCGTGCGCTCGAGCGCCACGCCGAGGATCGCCGGAATCAGGAAAGCCGCAGGGAGCGTCAGAAGGAAAGGCGCGCCGGCGCGGTTCATGAGCAGCGCCGTCACGTAGCCGCCGACCATCGCGAAGGCGCCGTGGGCGAGGTTGATGAAATTCATCAACCCCAGCGTCACCGACAGTCCGCTCGCCAGCACGAACAGCAGCATGCCGTACGCCACGCCGTCGAGCAGGATGGTCAGCATGCCTTTCCTCCCCTGCGCAGCGGGGGAGGGGGACCATGCGAAGCATGGTGGAAGGGGTAAGACCGCGGCCTTGGGTCAGCCGCAGCGCAGCGGGCCCCCTCCACCGGCCTCCCGCCGGTCCCCCTCCCCTGCGTCGCGGGGGAGGATAAAGACGCCCGCGGCGAATTCTGCCGCATCAGTGCTTCGCGGCCTTGTAGGGGTCCTTCACATCGGGGATGGTCGCGAACTCGACGTTGTAGAGCGCGCCGTCCTTCTTCTCGACCTTGCGGACGTAGATGTTCTGGACGATGTCGCGCGTTTCCGGATCGATCGAGACCGGCCCGCGCGGACTGATCCAGCTCATGCCCTTCATCGCCGCCAGCAGCGCGTCGCCGCTCGCGTCGCCCTTGGTCTTTTCGAGCGCCTGATAGACGAGCGCCATGCCGTCATAGCCGCCGACTGCCATGAAATTCGGCCGCATACCGTTGTTGGCCTTCTCGAACGCGGCGACGAAAGCCTTGTTCTCGGGCGAATCATGGTCGGCGGAATAGTGATGCGTGGTCACTGCGCCGAGGGCCGAATCGCCGATGTCGGCGAGAAGGTCGTCGTCGGTCACGTCGCCGGTGCCGATCAGCTTGATCCCCGCCTTGTCGAGGCCGCGCTCGACGAATTCCTTCATGAAGACCGCGCCTTGACCCGAAGGCACGAAGACGAACACGGCGTCGGGCGCGTCGTCCTTCACCCGCTGCAGGAATGGCGCGAAGTCCGGGTTCTTCAACGGCACGCGGATCTTTTCCGCGACCGTCCCGCCGCCCTTCTCGAATGTGTCGCTGAACCACTTTTCGGCGTCGACGCCCGGGCCGTAGTCGGCGACGATGGTGACGACCTTCTTGATCCCGTTCTTCAGCGACCATTCGGCCATTGGCGCGGACGCCTGAGGAAGCGTGAACGAGGTGCGAACGATGTAAGGCGACTTCTCGGTGATCATCGCGGTCGCGGCGGCGGTGACGATCTCGGGAACCTTCGCTTCCGTCGCCACCGGCGCCGCGGCCAGCGCCAGCGGCGTCAAGCCGAAGCCCATCAGCACGGCGGCGTGATCGTTGCCGATCAACTCCTCGGCCAGACGCTTGGTGACGTCCGCCGCGCTGGCGTCGTCCTTGACGACGAGCGCAATCTTCTTGCCGGCGACCGTGTCGCCATGTTGCTGGATATAAAGCTCCGCCCCGGCCCGCTCCTGCTTGCCGGTCGAAGCTTGAGGGCCGGTCATCGGCAGGATCATGCCGATGGTGACGGTGTTGTCATCTGCTCGGGCCGAAGCTGCGACCAGCGCCGCGCCCAACGCGGCGGCCAGCATTGAATATCTGGATATCATCAAGGGTCCTCCCGCTCGGCCTTCGCATTGGCCGATGTGCGACTGTTCTATCTCGAAAGCGCGGCGACGTTAGCCTCTCCAGATGCGAAGCGAAAGATCAACCTTTGTCGTCCTCAGCGGCGGCCGGGGGGTCGAGCGCAGCAAGAATCCGGTCGGCCAGAAGAAGGCAGTCGGCGGCCTCCGTTTCGGTCGCACGCAAGCCAAGTTCGCCGATCGCCTGCTCCCAGCCGACCGAGGCGCGCGACATTTCGCCCTTGAGGCCAAGCAGATCGACGGTCAGCGCCACTTCCCGCATTTCCGCGGCGCGACGGACGCCATGGGTCATCACCCGCTCGAGCATATAGGCCGAGCGTTTCCGCCAGTCGAAGCCCGGGTAGGTGTCGTCGAGCGAATCGAGCACGGTCTCGATGACGCCAGCCTTCCGCCCGGCCAGCACGCATTCGCAAACCAGCGCCTCGAGCCCCTTCATCATGATCGAGCGGATCATCTTGACCGCCGAAGCGGCGCCGACCGCGCCTTGATGGATTTTGACCGTCATGTCGAGCGCGGCAAGCGCCGGCGCCGCGGCTTCGGCGTGGGGGCCGCTGATCAGGAGGGGCGTGCGATGCAGGCGTGGATGGACCGGCGCCATCACCGCGACGTCGACGTAGCGTCCGCCGGCGGCTTCAACGGCTTCAGCGGTGCGGGCCTTGGTCTGCGGCGCGCACGAATCGCAGTCGAAGAAGAGCGCGCCTTTCATCAGGCCGGGCAATGCTGCGATCGCCGCCTCGTGCGCCTGGTCGGCGGTGACGACCGAGAACACCGCCTCGGCGCCGGCGACCGCCTCCGGCGCGGTCGATGCGCCGATGACATTGGCCGCCACATAGTCGGCCCGCTTCGCCGCCCGCGCCTCGGGATCGGGCGAATCGGTCTTGATGTCGTAAGCGGAAATGTGCGCCTTGAAGCCGGGGCTGGTGCGCCAGCCGTCGAGAAACGCGTGCGCCGCCTCGCCAAAGCCGACAAACGCGATGGAGCCTGCGCGGATCGTCGATTCCGTCATCCCGTTTCTCCAACCGCCGCCGTCCGCCCTGGCCCCATCGGCATGATGACAAATCGAAGGGTTATTGGTTAGATTCATTTTGGGAGGAAAGGTTTTGATGAGCAACACGTCCAAGACGCCCAATTCTTGCCTGTTCGCCCGCCTCTAACTGACATGGCGCTTCGGATCACGGGCATTTCGTCGATGGCGACCCGGCATATCCTGGCCGATCTGGCTCGGGACTATGAGCTGCGGCACGGAATAAACGTCGATATCCGTTCGATGGGCGGGGTCGAAGCGGCCAAATTGGCGCGGGCCGGCGAGCGTGTGGACGTCGTAGTGCTGGCGTCGAAGGTCATGGAGAGCCTGGAGGCCGAGGGGCACATCGCCAATGGCGGCATAAGGGGCTTCGCCCGATCGGAGATCGCACTTGCGGTCCCTGGCGGGTCGCGGCGACCAAGCGTCGACAATGAACCGGCCGTCAGGCAGGCGATGCTCGAGGCCCGAAGGCTGTGCTACTCGACGGGTCCGAGCGGCGACCACTTTAAGGCGTTGTGCGAGAAATGGGGCTTGGCCGACACTGTCCTGGCGGGCGCTCTCAAGGCTCCGCCGGGCGTGCCGGTGGCGACGCTGGTCGCGCAGGGCGACGCGGATCTCGGCATTCAGCAATTGAGCGAACTGATCGGCCAGCCCGGCATCGAAGTGGTCGGTCCGCTGCCGCCGGAGATTCAGGCGGTAACCGTGTTCTCGGCCGGCGTGTCGACGACGTCCGCCGAGCGGGAGGCCGCGAACGCTTTCGTCGGCTATCTGGCCTCGGCTGAGGCGCAAGGCGCAATCCGGCGTTACGGCATGGAGCCCGCATGAGCCCGCCGCCTGGCGCGAAGTCTATCGAGGCTCGTACGGGCGATGGCGGGGGACGTGTAAAGGAGAATGCGCCATGAGCGTCAGGTCCGGAAGTCCGGTGAACGACGCCCGGATCGCCGCGAGGCCGGATGTCGCGGTTACCGTCCGCGCCGGCCTGATCGGCGGCTTTGTCGGCGGCGTCAGCATCTGGATCTACGAGGCCATTGTCTGGGTAGGGCTCCAGAGCCTGATGCCGCTGGGCGGCATTCCGCGCAACGCCACGGGCCTGGTGTTCGGGAAGGCGGTGCAAGAGTCGCTGGGCCCCCTCGCCTACGTTCTCGGAACCGGGATCCACTTCTTCTTCTGCTTCGTCTGGGGCGTGCTGTTTGCTTTCCTCTGGCCGTATTTCCGGCGGCGCGGTTACGAGGCGACGCTGGTCGCCCTGTTCTTTGCCGTGATCTTATGGATCGTGATGCATTCGGCGATCGCGCTCGTTACCTCGGACCATCCGAACTACCTCGATCCGAACGTCGTCATCGGCGGCTTCATGTCGCATCTCTTCTATGCCGTGCCGCTCGCTTTGGTCGTGAATCGTCTGACGTCTGAAACGACCGGCTGAACCATTCGCCCGACAGGAGGCATGCCCATGATCATCGACTGCCACGGCCACTACACCACCGCCCCCAAGGCGCTCGAGGCGTGGCGCAACCGGCAGATCGCCGGGATCAAGGACCCCGCCCAAGCGCCCAAGGTCGCTGAACTCAAGATCAGCGATGATGAGCTTCGCGAGTCGATCGAATCGAACCAGCTCAAGCTGATGAAGGCGCGCGGCTGCGATCTCACGGTTTTCAGCCCCCGCGCCAGCTTCATGGCCCATCACATCGGCGACTTCGCCGTCAGCTCGACCTGGGCCGCGATCTGCAACGAGCTGTGCTTCCGGGTCTCGGAGCTCTTCCCCGACAATTTCATCGGCGCGGCCATGTTGCCGCAGAGCCCCGGCGTCGAGCCCAAGACCTGCATTCCCGAGCTCGACAAATGCATGCGGGACTATGGGTTCGTGGCGATCAATCTCAACCCCGATCCGTCCGGCGGCTGGTGGACGAGCCCGCCGCTGACCGACCGCTGGTGGTATCCGATCTACGAGAAAATGGTCGAGTGGGACATCCCGGCGATGGTCCATGTCTCGACCAGCTGCAATCCCTGCTTCCACACCACCGGCGCCCATTACATCAACGCCGACACGACCGCGGTGATGCAGTTCATCCAGGGCGACCTGTTCAAGGATTTCCCGACGCTCAGGTTCGTCATTCCGCATGGCGGCGGCGCCGCGCCCTATCACTGGGGCCGCTATCGCGGCCTGGCGCAGGAGTTGAAGAAGCCGCTGCTCACCGAGCAGCTCCTGAAGAACGTCTTCTTCGACACCTGCGTCTATCACCAGCCGGGCGTCGATCTGCTGACCAAAGTGATCCCGGTCGACAACATCCTGTTCGCCAGCGAAATGATCGGCGCGGTCAGGGGGATCGACCCGGAGACGGGGCACTATTATGACGACACCAAGCGCTACGTCGAGGCGACGGCCAATCTCGGCCCCGAGGACCGCCACAAGGTCTACGAGGGCAATGCGCGGCGGGTCTATCCGCGGCTGGACAAGGCGCTGAAGGCGAAGGGGCGGTGATGCACGGCGCCCTTTGCCGCCGTTTCCGATCAGCCACGTAAGGACGGAGAACAAGGAACCGGGCGTAGGCGCTACTGGCGCAGTGCGAAAACCGTCATTCCGCGGCGATGTGCGCCAACGGAAGAATCGGCTGGCGTCGATTCTGGTGAGGAATCCGCGACGGCTTGAAGCGATCTGGCGGTTTGAGTATGCTGAAACCGGAGGTCGGAGGCCAGCGCGATGAGCGAGACCCGCAAGCTCGCCGCGATCATCGTCACCGATGTCGTTGGTTTCAGCCGGCTCGCCGGCGCCGACGAACAGCGGACGCTTGCGCGCCTCCGCGCGCTGAGGGGCGATCTCGTCGAACCTGCCGTCGCCGCACATTACGGCCGCATCGTCAAGGGCACTGGCGACGGCGCGATCATCGAATTCCGCAGCGCGGTCGACGCGGCGCGCTGCGCCATCGAAATGCAGAACGGCCTCGTCGAGCGCAACGCCGGGGTGCCTCCGGAAAAGCGGATCGAATTTCGCGTCGGCATTCATGTTGGGGAGGTCGTCGAGGAGAGCGACGGCGACCTTATGGGCGATACGATCAATATCGCCGCGCGGCTGGAAGGTATCGCAAAGCCGGGAGCCATCTGTCTCTCAGAAGACGCCTATCGACAGGTCAAGGGGCGGCTTGAGATGGAGGTAACCGATCTCGGCGCCATCCATCTCAAGAACATCGCAGAGCCGGTGCGCACTTATTTGGTCGAGGTCGCGAGGCCCGCCAAGCGGCTGAAGCAGCGATTGGCCCCCCACCGTCGGCTCGTCGCCCCTCTCGCCATGCTCGCGACCCTGGTCGTCGCTGGCGCCGTGGGTTGGGACTTGATCGCCGGCAGGCCCTCAACGACCACGAACTCGTCCACAACGGCGCCGGCGTCCACGACGCCGACGGCTTCCGCGACGGCGACAGCGTCCGAAACGCCGACGGCTTCCGTGACGGCGACAGCTTCCGAAACGCCGACGGCTTCTTTGCCCGCAACGACTGTCGACACCATGCCCGCCGCAGGCAACCAGCCGACAAGGCCCTCGCATACCCAGACCCAACGTGAGGTAAAGCCCCCATCGGCCAGCCAGCCCGACCCCCAGCCTACGGCAAAAAAGGTCGTGCGCTCTTCTGCTAACGGCCGGCCATCAAGTTCAGAGCCGACGCAATCTGCGTCTGCCGAAAGCGCTTCAGAGTCTACGCAATCTTGTTTCGTCTCGGCGGCGCAGCTCAACGCGAACCACGTGTCTTGCGCCTATTTGCGCGGTCAGCCGCCGAACCTGGAACCGGAACAACCTCGCTCCGTCCAGAGCGCTTCGAATTCTTCGCCACCTTGCTCCGTCTCGGCGGCCCAGACCAACGCGAACCACGTGTCTTGCGCGTATTTGCGTGGATATTGAATACCAATTCCGGCGCAGTTCCTTATTTGCCAAGCTCGGTCTGACTCCGGTTCGCCTTATATGGCGGCTTGTAGGCCCCATCCTGCCGGCTCGCGCCTTCGGCCAGCGGTCCCTCCGCGTAAAAGCGGTCTGAATTTCAGTTTATGAGATGGCGCCCGTAGCGCGGCTCACGGCTCTGGTCGCGTCGACCGGCGGACGGCGGCCCCCCGTGAGCGCGCTGCATCCTGGCGCGAAGCGCGGCGATGAAGACCTCGGCAGCGCTCGACAGGGTCGCGTCGTTGCGGAACGCGACGTAGGTCTTGAACGTCGTATCCTCCTCGATCGGAATGACTTTGAGGCCGAATCCGTTCTGTTCGGCGAGCGTAA
>JBAUXQ010000943.1:0-2404 GCA_049584355.1 Roseiarcus sp.
CCGGTCATGGTCGCGCGGAGCCGCGCCACCCACTTGGCGGGCTCCCAATAGGTCACCCGAGGATCGGTGAGCCCAGCCAGCGCCAGGATCGCCGGATAACGCTGCGCCCGCACATTGTCGGTCGGGCTATAGGAGCGGATGGTGTCGAACGCCGCCCGGTCGTGGATCGGATCGCCCCATTCCAGCCATTCGGCCGGGGTCAGCGGCAGGCTGGCGTCGAGCATGGTCGCCAATACGTCGACGAACGGAACGTCGGCGATGAGGCCGGCGAACAGGTCCGGCGCGAGATTGGCGACCGCGCCCATGAGCAGGCCCCCGGCGCTGCCGCCCTGGGCCACGATCCGCCCCGGCCCGGTATAGCCCTCGGCGATGAGGAACCGGGCGGCGGCGAGAAAATCGCGGAAAGAGTTCGGCTTCTTGCCGAGCTTGCCATCCTCGTACCAGCGCCAGCCCTTGTCCGTGCCGCCGCGCACATGGGCGATCGCAAACACGAATCCGCGGTCGATAAGCGAGAAACGGTTGGTCGAGAAGCTCGCCTCGACCGCATAGCCATAGGCCCCGTAGCCGGTGAGCATGAGCGGCGCGGATCCATCGAGCCTCACGCCCCGCTTGTGGATGAGCGACACCGGCACGCTCTCGCCGTCCTCGGCGGGGGCGAAGACAAGACGGGTGACGTAAGCCTGCGGGTCGAAGCCGCGCGGCATTGTCTGCCGTTTGACGAGGGTGCGGCGCCGCTTCGCGACATCGTAGTCGTAGGTCTCCTGCGGCCTCGCCAGCGAGGAATAGCTGAAGCGGATGAGCGACGTGTCGAATTCGTAAACCGGCTCGAAGCGGAGGAAGTACGTCTCCTCGTCGAAGGCGATCTCATGCGATCCGCCGCTTTTTAGGTCGATGACGACGAGGCGCGGCCGGCTCATCTCGCGCGTGAGGAGCACGAGTTGATCCTTGAACAGCGTCGCGTCGGCGATGAATCGTCCGTCGCGCTCGGCGACGAAATCGCGCCAGTTCGCCTCCTGCGGCGCCTCGTGCGGCGCGACCGCGATCTTGAAATCGGGCGCCCCGGCATTGGTGCGGATGAAGAAGCGATCGCCGTGGTCCATGACCTCGTAGCGAATTCCCGGCCGGCGCGGCGCGACGAGCCGAGGCGCCGCCATCGGATGGTCGAGATCGACGACCAGCGCCTCCGAAGCGTCGTGGCCGTGCACCGAGATGATGGCCGTAGCTCCGAGCCGGGTCGGTTCGATGCCGATGAACCACGCCGGATCGTCCTCCGCGAACACTTCGATGTCGTCGCTCTGTGCTGTCCCGAGCCGATGCAGCATGACCCGACGCGGGCGGTGGTTCTCGTCCTGTTCGACATAGAGAAACGCCGTCGAATCGCCGGTCCAGACGACGTCTCCGGTCGCGCCCCTTATACGGTCCGCGAGGTCCCGCTGGCGTTCGAGGTCGCGAACCGCGATGGTCAGGATCTCGGAGCCGAGATCGTCAGAGCTCCAGGCGAATTTCGCATGGTCGGGCGAATGGCGCCCGCCGGCGAAATGAAAGAACGCCTTTCCTTCGGCCCGCGCGTCGCCATCGATCAGCACGGTCTCCGCGCCGCCCTCGCGGGGCTTGCGGCAATAGATGCGCCGCTGGCCGCCGTGACGAAAGCGCGAGTAGTACGCCCAAGGCCCGTCGACCTGCGGCGGCTCGCTATCGTCTTCCTTGAGACGTGCGCGCATTTCGCGCCGAAGCTCTTTCTGCAAGCCGGCCGTTGGCGCGAGCACCGCGTCTGCATAGATGTTCTCGGCCTTCAGCAGCGCGCGGATGTCGGACGGCAGCTGCCCCGGATCGCGCAGGACCTCGCGCCAGTTGTCGGCCCGGATCCAGGCGTAATCGTCGGCCCAGGAAAGACCGTGGGCGGAGAGCTGCGTCGGCCGCGCCTCGGCGCGCGGAGGCGTCGGGACCGAGGATTGGGCTTCGCCGGCCGGCCGGGATCCGGCGCCGGTCATGGCGCCAGCACCCGCGGCGACGGCCGCGCGTCCGAAAGCGTCCAAAAGGCCGCGGGAACCTCTGACGGCGAGGCGCACAACACCGCCGCGCCCGCTGCGCGAAGCTCGTCCGCGCCGCCGTAGCCCCACAGCGCGCCGATGGTCGGAATCGCGTGCCGGCTCGCGGCAAGGACGTCATGCCTGCGATCGCCCCACATGCAGCAATCCGCGGCCTCGAGTCCCTCGGTCTCGAGAATATGGGCCACCAGATCCGCCTTGTCCTGAAAGCGCCCGCCGAGTTCGTCGCCATAAGCCGCCTCGAAATGGCGATCGAGGTTGAAGTGGCGCAGAATGCGCTCAGCATAAACGATGGGCTTCGCGGTGCAGAGAAACAAACGAACACCCGAAGCGCGCAGGTCGGCAAGCGCCTCATC
>JBAUXQ010000944.1:0-2379 GCA_049584355.1 Roseiarcus sp.
GCACTAGGATTTTTCCGGAGGGCTCCAACATTGCCGGCACATCGGCGGCGAACAACTGACCACCACTGTTCGACGGATCGACCGGGAAATCCGGGCCTTGCACCCAGGCGCCGTTCTGTCCTGGTGCGCCCGGCGTATAGATGCAGGTATTCCCGGTCGCTCCGAAGAAAATCACCCGTCCATCCATCAGCGCAATCGCAGGCCCGGTTTCCGACTTGAAGACATTACCAATCACGAGCGGCAAGTTGCTATCCGGACTCCAGGCATTCACGCTGGCGCTGTAGCGCCGCGTGGTGTTATCAATGCAGCTGGTCGTGATGACATCGCCGGTCTGCAGCAGAGTCCAAGTCTCCTCTTGATAGCCGTCACCGCCAATCACGGTCCATGTGAGATCGGAGGCGTTCAAGAGCGCTGCCTCATCTCGCGGATGCGAGCGCGTCATAAACGTGCCGTCGTTGAGCACAACCGAGGGCGCGTCGCCAATGTCGGTCCAGTGCGCCGGAGGGGCAAACGCGGTCGCAACTGATGTCGGATCGTTGAAGAGGTCATAAATCTCGCAATAAGCCGTTTCGACTTTAGGGAGGCCTTGTCCGGCATATTCACCTCCACATGCGACGAGTCGTCCGTCGGACAGAACGGCCGACGCAAAGTATAATTTGGCCACGTTGAAGCTTCCCGCCGTGTGCCACTGGCCATTGAGGTACGACCCCTGCTGATCGGGGCTCAATGTATAGAGCTGCGTTTCGCCGTGGAGATGGGCCAGGACGCGGCCGTCCTGCATCAGCCACATGGCGCTCACATAGGTGGGGGGCTGGTTCTTGAGCGGGGTCCAGGTAATTGATGACATGAATTCCTCTCCTCGTATGGTCGGCAAAGCAACGGACAATCAATTCTTTATGCACAGCGTTGCAAGCCTACCACGGGGAGATCGCAGGGGAACGCGCGGCGCGAACCTCGCGTTCCGGCGCTGGGCCGAAAGAGCAAGGTTTCGGGCCGCCCGGACGCCGAGCGGGCCAACCAACGTCGTGCGACCTTACCGGTCTTTTTCGCTTTAACACTTTGCTGGCTTTCCTCGCCTCACCCCTGCCCCAAACCGGAACATCCCGCCCCTCCCCCTTGGTAACGCGCCCGCAACCTTAAGCGCCGATAACCGGAACGATTCGCATTGCTGAGGTCGCTTTAACCTTGCGCGATGCATGCGGGACACTCTTTCGTGTGGGGCGCGTGATCTCGTATGGGTCGGTCGCGTACGGCATGGGCTCTTTCGGTCGCCGCGCCATGGTGCATGGGGCTCGCCGTCCTAGTCTCGATCACCGCCGAAGCCGATGAGGAGCCGCCGGCGGGCGCAAGCCGCTTTGCTTCCACACGGATGATCGAGGCCGCGGGCCGGCTCGACCGGGCGCTTCAGGCGGCCCGGCCGCTCCGCGCGGTCAATGAGGACGGCGAGCCGCTGCCGATCGTGCAGGCGCGCCTTGCCGTCGGCGATCCCGACGGCCTCGCGGCGGGGTCCGACGAGGTCGAGCCGAACGGGGCGCTGAAGAGCCCGCCGCCGCCGTTCCCCGAAGTCGATCGCGGCGCAAAGGGAAATCCGTTCATTGGCTTGCGCCCCGGCTTTGAGGCCAAGCGCCTGAACGGCGCGCTCGCCCGCGCCGGGGTCGACGCGCCTGACGCCCGGCCGCGCGGGCTCGACGATCCGCGCGACGGCGATTTCGATCCCGGCCACACCATGAGCCCCGGGCTGCCGGACGACGGCGCTCCGCCGCCTGGGCCAAGGCCTGGGCTCGCCTTCGACGACGGCGCGACGCCGGGCCTGGCGCTCGAATTCGCGCTCAATTCCTCGTCGCCGACCCCGAGCGACGGCGTGCTGGTCGTCGTCGAGACCGATTCCGCCAATGAGACCACGGTCCCGCAATTGTCGAGCGCGGACGGCAAGCCGAACTATGCGGCCCTGATCGATCCCAGGGACAACGCCCGCCAGATGCGCTGCCTCGCCGAGGCGATCTATTTCGAGTCGCGCAGCGAGCCCGAGGACGGGCAGGCGGCGGTGGCCCAGGTGGTGCTGAACCGGGTGCGCAGCGGCATCTATCCGACCACGGTCTGCGGCGTCGTCTATCAGGACCGCAACCGCCCGTTCGCCTGCCAGTTCACCTTCGCCTGCGAAGGCAAGTCGCTCAGAATCGAGGAGCCGGGCCCATGGGCGGTCGCGACGCGGATCGCCGGGGAGGTCGTGAACGGCGCGAACTACAACCCGAAGGTCGCCGAAGCGGTCAATTACCACGCCAACTACGTCTCGCCGTTCTGGGTCGGCTATCTGCGCAAGGTCGACCGCATCGGCGCCCACATCTTCTACGCCATGCGCGACGGAGTGAACTGGGCGCC
>JBAUXQ010000945.1:0-7063 GCA_049584355.1 Roseiarcus sp.
CCCACGCCGCGATACTCTGCAACGCGTCGGGTTCGCGATCCGAGGGCTGGAAGACGAGACTTGGGAAATTTCTTGCAAAATGGACAACGTGCTCGCCTGAGCCGCTTGCGATTTCAAGGATGACGCCTTTTGTCGGCAGGACATCACGCAGGACACCGACAATGAAATCGCGATTGCGCAGTGTTGCAGGGGCATATTGGCGGGGGTCGTTCATCTTGCGCAGAAGCTCCCAGAATTCGGACCCCCTTCCGAAAAGCGTCGTCGCAATCGGAAAATTGAACGCCCATCGGTATCTGCGGCGCCTCGCGCGCCAGCCTTGCACTCCATTCGACTTGTCCGTCGTCAAAGCGCACTGCGCCGCGTCGTGTTGCGAACAGATGCTTCATAATGAGCCCCGCCACAAAACCAGATAGTGCAGATGACGACAAGCGCACTATCGGGCGATTTCGCGAGGGGTTTGCGGATCCGGCTGTCATTTTGACGCGGCGTCGAAGGCAGCATTCGGCGGGAGACCCGCCATCCAGCCGTTCTCCGGAATGGCAAGAGTCCGCCCTGAGCGGAAGTTCAGCGTTCCGCGACCGATCGGCCGCCTTTGATGCATTATGGACGACAGGCGTCAATCCTTCGCCGCGCCGGCGCTTGTCAAGCGCTGTCGCATGAAGCCTCAACTACTCGCGCACCGTCCCGAACGAGAGTCCGCGCACGAGGTACTTTTGCAACGCGAAGGCGAGGATCACGACCGGCAATGCGCCAAGCGAAGCAATGGCCGCAATGTCGCCCCAGAGGATGTCGTGCCCTTCCATCAGGACCGGCAGGATGAACGGCAAGGTTGTCACGTTGGCGCGGGTGAGAATGAGGGCGAAGAAGAATTCATTCCAGGAGAAGATGAATGCGAGCAGGCCCACCGCCAGGATCGCGGGCCGGGCAAGCGGCACGGCGATCTGCCAGAACGCCCGCCAGCGCGTGGCGCCGTTGACGAGCGCGGATTCCTCCATCTCGCGCGGGATGTCCTCAAAGAAGCCCTTGAGCACCCAGGCGACGAACGGAAGATTGAACACCGTATACTGCAATATCAGGGCGGTGTAGCTGTCGAGCAGGCCGAACGCCGACCAGAACAGATACATCGGAATGGCGACCGCCACCGGCGGCATGAACAGGATGCTGAGCACGGTGAAGGACAGGTTCTCTCCGCCGGTCTTGAACCGCCCGAGCGCGTAGGCGGCGGGAACCCCGACAATGAGCGAGAGCGCAGTCGAAAGCGAGGCGACGATCAGGCTGTCCCGCAGTCCCTTCGCGCCGCCCCAGGTGAAGAGCGCGTCGGTGAAGTTGGCCCAGTAAAGCTCGGAGGGGATAAGGACCGGCGGGGTCGTCAGCCACTCGTGCGGCGGCTTGACCGCAGTGATCAGCATCCACAGGACCGGGGCGAGGAAGACGACAACAGCGAGCGCGAGAGCCGCGTAGGTCAAGAAGTCGGCAAGCGTCAGTCCGGCCCGCTTCATCTTTGCTAGCCTTTCACCGCCGCGGAGCCCGCGCGCCCGGTGAGGCTGATCAGCGCCTTCGCCAAAATGATCACGATGATCAGCTGCAACAGCGAGAGCGCCGCGGCGTAACCCATGTTGAAGTAGCGAAAGCCTTGGACATAGGTGAAAAAGGCGAGGTTCTCGGTCACCGCGCCCGGTCCGCCATTGGTGACCACAGAAATGATGTCGAAGAGTTTGAAGGCCATCAGCACCCGCAGGATGATGGCGATGCCGATGACCGGCTTGAGCAGCGGCAGGTAGATGCGCCAAACGACCTGCCACCCGGTCGATCCGTCGACCCGCGCCGCGTCGACGATGCTTCCCGGCAGCGAGCGCAATCCGGCAAACAGCAGCAGGGTCATGAACGGGGTCCACTGCCAGAAATCGACGAAGATCAAACATGGCAGCGCGAGCCTCGGGTCCGCGGTCCAGGTCGGTTGCGGCAGATGCATGAGCCCGAGCAGGTAGTTGATGGGGCCAAACTGATAATTGAACAGCTGCACCCATTGGAACGCCGCAACCGAGGTCGAGATGATCGTCGGAACCAGGAGCAGCGTCGCCAGCACCTCCTGATGGCGGCGCAATCGGTTGAGCAGGATGGCGAGACCGAATCCGAACGGGAATTGCAGCAGCACGACGCCGGCGATGAACCAGCAGGTGACGCCGAGGCTGCTCCAGAACAAGGGGTCTGAGAACGCCTTTTCGAAGTTCCTCAGCCCGATGAAGCGATGGGGGACTGGAATCAGGATCTGGTAGTTCTGAAAGGCGATCGTCACTACGTAAATTAACGGAAAGATGCTGTTCGCTGCGAGCATCGCCAGGCACGGCGCGATCAACAGCCAGCCGAAGCGGCGGCCCTGATCGCTGCGGGCCGATCGCCGGACTGCCGGAATTGATACGCTCGCGTCGGTCATGGCGGGAGGGAACGGATGAAGCGGGCGAAACGTTCGCGCCGCATCATCCGTCCCCCGTATCCGGCGTCAGTAGCTGACGCCGACATCCTTGAACGACTTGACCCAGGCCGCGTAGGCGGCCTTCTGCCGGTCGGGATCCTCCGCGTCCGTTATGCTTGCCCACTCGCGCGCGGTCGCGTCAAGCGCATCCTTTGGCTTCATGCCGCCGGCCAGGGCCTGGCTGACATAGAGATCGAGGATGTCGAGATAGCGCGGCGCGCCGGGGATCGCGAGCTCGGGATAACCGGCCTTGAGGCCCTCGCGGATCGCATCGACGTAGGATTTGGCGTCGGCGGCGTCGAGCGACGGGCCGCCGGTATGGTCCTTCATCGCCGCTTCGGGTTTGAGCGACGACCACCGGTAAGGGTCCTGGCCGCAATTCGAATCGTAGACATAGGTGATGCACACGTCCGGCTGCTGCATGTACGAGGCGACCCGATAGGCGTCCTCCGGATTCTTGGCGAAAGCCGACACCGCCATGACGCGGCTGTATGGCAGGTAGGTGCGAACCGGGCAGGCGGCGTATCCGCCCTTGCCGACCACCTTGCTCATCTTTGGATTGGCGACCTTAAGAGCCAGGTCGTTCCACTGGATGACCATGGCGGTCGAGCCGTTGAGGAAGACCTCGTTCAGCGCCGGATAGTCGACCTGAAGGATGTTCGGCACCGCGTAGTCCTTCATCTTGACCAGCGTCTCGAGCGCCTTGACGCCTGCTTCGGAGTTGATGCCGGGCTTCATGTCGTCGGCAAACCAGCGCCCGCCCATGCCCGCGAAGATGTTGGCGAACCAAGCGTAGCAGAAACCGCGGGCGGCGTAGAACGCCGTGCCGTAGAGGTTCGGCGGCCGGGTGAAGAACTCGGAGATCTGCATGTACTGGTCCCAGGTCGTCGGCGGCGCGAGGTCCCAGCCGTATTTGGCCTTGAAGTTCTTCTGCTCGGCCGGATCCTCGAACAGGTCCTTGCGGTAGGCCACCTGAAGCATGTCGCCGTCGTACATCAGCGCGTAAGTCTTGCCGTCGCGCTTGATGACGGGATCCTTGTAGACGGGGATGTAGTCGTCGCCGATCTTGGGATCGAGAAGGCTGAAATAGGGGTCGAGCTCCTTCAGGAATCCGAGCGCGACGAAATCTCCCAGGAAGTAGGGCGGGAAGACGAGGAGATCGTACGCCGCGGAGCGCGCCGTCAGCTCCGACACCAGCTTCTCGTACTGGCCGACGAAAGGCAGGCCGATCATCTTGATGTCGGCGCCGAATTTGCTCTTCATGGCGTCGGCGTTCCAGCGGAATGGATTTTCGTTCTGCCCGGCGTCGACCTCGAAGTTGACGAGGCCGGCGGCGAACGCTTGTTCCGGCAGCAGGCTGCCGCCGATCGCCGCCGCGCCGCTCAGACCGAAGGTGAGACCCGCGCCATGGCGCAAGAGGTCGCGGCGGCTGACGCCGCTTGCCGCCACGCCGAACGGAAGTCGATTGTCGCTTGGTTGCTTGACCATTTCGGTCCTCCCAGTTTGCGCCGGCGCTCTCGCCGGCGCATATCAGTTGCTCGGATTGGCGCTCGCGGGGCCGAGCCGGCCACCGCTCGCGCGGTCAAAGATATGGATTCCGGCCGGCGGCACGCTCACCCACACGGCGGCGTTCGGCGCGAGCCTCTCGCGGGCTCCGCCCGACACCTGAATCGCCTGTGAGCCGAGACGGAGCTGATAGATGACCCGATCGCCTTGGAAATGCGCGGTCTCCACGGTCGCCGGCAAGGCGCCGTCCGGCGCGGATAGGTGAATCTCCGTCTCCTCGGGCCGGAAGCCGAACACCACCTCTCCTCCCTGGTTTGGCAGGCCCTTCTCAGCCCCGGGCGGAATTGGAGCCTGAAATCCCTGCCCTTCCAGCATGCGCGAACCGCCGCCCGGATAGCGGCAATTGAGAAGATTCATCCGCATGTTGCCGATGAAGCGGGCGACAAAAAGATTGGCCGGGTCCTGGTAGAGCTCGACGGGAGTTCCGATCTGCCTGAGGACGCCCGCGCCGAGCACGGCGATGCGGTCGGCTACCGCAAGCGCGTCCATCTGGTCGTGGGTGACCATGATCATCGTCGCGCCGAGCTGGCGCTGAAGGCGGCGCAGCTCGGTCCGCACGGTCTCGCGGAGGCTTGCGTCCAGGTTGCTGATCGGTTCATCAAGCAGATACAGGTTCGGCTTCTGGACGATGGCGCGGCCGATCGCCACGCGCTGCTGCTCGCCGCCGCTGATCTGCTGCACTGACCGGTCGAGGAGCTTCTCGACGCCGAGCAGCCGGGCCGCGTCTTCCACCCGGCGGTCGGCGTCTTGGCCCGGGACGTGGCGGACTTGCAGGGGATAGGCGAGGTTGTGGCGTACGGAGAGATGGGGATAGAGGGCATAGCCCTGGAACATCATCCCAATATGCCGGTCGCGGGGCGTGAGCCTCGAGATTTCCTTGCCGCCGACCCAGATCTCGCCGTCGTCGAGAGTCTCGAGTCCGGCGATGATGCGCATCAAGGTCGTTTTGCCGCTACCGGAAGGGCCCAGGAGGCAAAGCAGCTCGCCGTCAGCGACTTCGAGGTTGAATTTGCTGAAGAGCTCGGCGCGGCCAAAGCGCTTGCTGATCTGTCGCAAACTCACGTTCGCCACGCCGGCCTCACCATCTCCCCCCGAAGCCATATCCGCCGTCGCCCCGGGGACGGAGCGACGCTTTCCCGCGAACTCAGGAAGAATCGGCTCTTCCCCTCCCTTGAAGCGGATCGTCGGAAAGTCGAGCCCGGATTTTGCGGGTATGGCAAACTATGGCACGCCGCCCTATAGGATGGGAAGACGTTCAATGGGAGGAAGCGCGGCCGATGCTCAAGACGCTGACCACGCTCCACACGCCCGATCTGCTTCACGTCCTTGCGTCGATGGGTCACGGCGACGAGCTCGCGCTCGTCGACTGCCATTTCCCTGCAGTGTCGAACGCGCGCAGGCTTGTCAGGCTAGACGGGGCCGAGCTGCCGGACGCGCTATCGGCTTGCCTTCAACTGATGCCGCTCGACACTTTCGTGAAGGACCCGGCGCTCAGGATGGAGGTCGCCGACGCTCCGGATTCTGTTCCCGAGGTGCAGCAGCTCTGTCAGCAGGTCATCGACAAGTGGGAAGGGCGGCGCGTGCCCTTCGCCGGCATTGAGCGGCACGCCTTCTACGAGCGGTCGCGCCAGGCTTTCGCCATCGTGGCGACCGGCGAGCAACGCACCTACGGCTGCATCATCGTCAAAAAAGGCGTGGCGACGAGCGGCTGAGGAGAAGCGTCATGGCTGGACGGCCGATCGTCGTTATGGGCGTGTTCGTGGCGGACCTCGCCTTTCTAACGCCCAAGCTCCCGGCCTGGGGCGAAACGGTGCTGGGCTTGAGCTTCAAGATGGGCCCCGGCGGCAAGGGGTCCAACCAGGCGATTGCAGCGGCGCGGCTCGGCGGGACCGTTTCCTTCATCAGCAAGGTCGGGCGCGACGCATTCGGCGACATCGCCCGGCGCACTTACGCCGAGGAGGGCGTCGACACGCGCTTCCTGTTCGAATCGACCGAGCACGCCACGGGCGGCGCCGCCATCATCGTCGACGCGGTCAAGGGAGACAACGCCATCGTCGTCTTTCCCGGCGCATGCGCTCATCTTGCTCTCGAAGAGATCGACAAGGCGCAGCCGGCGATCGCGGATGCGGCGATTTTCATGACCAATCTCGAGCTGCCTGTGCCCGTCGTCATGTACGGCCTTAAGCTGGCGCGCCGGCTCGGGGTCAAGACCGTGCTCAATCCCGCGCCCGCCGTGCCGGTCCCCGAGGAGATCTTCGCGCTTTGCGACTATCTGACCCCTAACGAGACGGAGGCCGCGGGGTTGACCGGCATGCCGGTCGCAAGCGTCGATGACGCCTTGCGCGCCGGCGAAGCGCTGATGGCGCGGGGCGCCGCCAACGTCGTCATTACGCTCGGCGGGCGCGGCGCGCTGATCCGCGGCGAGGACATCACCCGGCACGCGCCGGCGGTCGAGGCCGGCGATCTCATGGACTCGACCGGAGCCGGAGACGCCTTTTGCGGCGCGTTCGCGGTCGCGCTCGCCGAGGGAAAGACATTGGACGCGGCGACCCGATACGGCTGCACGGCCGCCGGGATCCAAGTGACCCGTTGGGGAACGGCGCCCGCCATGCCAAGACGAGCCGAAGTCGAGGCGCTGACGGCCAAACTCAATGCAAGCTCGGCCTGACCTTGCGGCGCCTTGAGGGCCCGGGTTGCAGACTGGGTCGCAGGCGACTCGCGTTGGCCGAAGTCAGGGGACATGACGCGAGGGCAATGCACCCCGTCGTTGAATGTCCGCTCCTGGCGCAGTCTCACCGTAGCCCCATCGAAAGCTTTCTGCCTGACACCGACCGCTCAGCAGGAAAGATCCCCGTAGCTCGGCGCGGTTGCGCTATGATAACCGGCCTGTTGAATGCAGGCGCTGCGGCGGGAGCGGTTGGGCATGGAGGGCAACCATGTCCACTGAAGTCAAGACAAACAGCGTTTCTTCGCGGATCGCATGGAACAAAGGACGTCTCGTTGGTCAGAAGCGCCCCCTTCGGC